>JBLMXD010000127.1:0-3746 GCA_050257575.1 Alphaproteobacteria bacterium
CGCCTTCGTCGGGTGCGCGATCAGGCAACTGCGCGCGGACCGCGCCCGGCTTGTCGTCAGGCGCCACGCGCATCTGTTCGATGTGTTCGCGGAAATCTGCAATCCAATCCGCCAGCTTGTGGAGCTGTCGACGAAACACTTCAGGAGATGTATCATCAGGTGTTTGTGGATCGTTCGTCATCTTCTTAGCCGCCATCTCACAGGTAGATGCTTAACACGTTAGCGTCACGCTTCACACAGGGGGAAGCTGGACCTAAAAGGCAAAACCAAAACTGAAATGGAACGCGCCGAAGTCTTCGTACTTATGCGGATCAGGATTGACTCCGTAATCGAGACGAAGCGGACCAACCGGTAGCTTGTACCGCAGGCCCGCGCCTACCCCATAGCGCATATCGTTCAAGCCGATGTCTTCCGAGTTCGGCAGTAGATTTCCCGCGTCGGTAAAAATTGCGCCCTGCAGCTCGCCGAAAATAGGAAAGCTGTATTCCACATTAAAGACTGTGTAGAATTCTCCACCGACAGGATGACCGTGGTTGTCGTGGGGCCCTAGATCGCGCTCGGCGAAACTACGGACGGTCGTGGCGCCGCCGATAAAAAAACGTTCGTCAATCGGCAGGGCGGTCGCTTCGGCGGAGCCACTGTCGTTAAGCGAATTGATGATGCCCGCACGCGCACCGAACGCAATCGACGACTGCCGAAACCAGCGTTGTAACGGCGTACCGGAGCCCTCAACTCCCACTACGCCCGGCGTGAGAGCCTTAGGTCCAAACGGAAGATAATAACCAACCCGCATCGTACCTCGGATAAATTCGATATCGCTGCCGAACGCGCTCGAAGCTAAATCCGCCGTGTTATTGATCAGGAAACCACGCGGCGTTACGTTCGGACTCTCGCGCATGTCAAGCGTGTTCGTTAGGCCAATCGTATTTACAAGGTAGTCCGTGGTGGGACCGAGTAGGAATGCCGGCCGGATCTCGGAGTCGGTGATCTTCACATGCCGGACAGCGACAGCCAGCCCGACTTCATCGTATTTGGTGATCTTGCGTGTCCAGTCAAAGTGCCCGCCCAGTTCGAATTTTGTGTAGCCGTCGTAATCGAAAGTAAAGGCGCTCGCCCGCGCCCGGAAGGAGATGTCAGTATCGAGGAAGAATGGATCCTCATACAAGAGTTCGCCTCGGTAGCTGCGTTGCGAGACCTCGATTGTAGCCGACCCTGCACGGCCGGTGCCGAACAGGTCGCGATCACCGATCTGCACACCGCCCAAAACGCCCTCGTAAGTGTCAAAGCCGCCCCAAAAACCGAATTCCTTGCTCTTGGCTTCCTCGGCTGAAATTTCGAGTCGCAACAAATTTCCGTCCACAGGCACGGGTTTGATCTGCAACAGATTGAACAGGCCAGTCTTCATGAGCGTTCGAAATCGCTCATCCAAAACGTCGGGGCTATAGGTTTTCCCGTGTAATCTCGTGAATCGTTTACTCACAAAACTGGGATTCAGCCGTTGCAGACCGTTGACGGTCACACCATCGAAATGGTAAACAGGCCCTGGCGAGATCGAGATTTCCACCGGCACACGGCCGTTGACCGCTTCCTCGGGCGTGCCGTTAGCTTCCACCTTTACATCGTAATAGCCGCGCCTTTTGAAATAGGCTTGGAGTCGCCGGGGAATGTCGTCCACACGCACATCGGTGTAGGGCTGCTGAAGCAGATCGGATATTTGTCCGCGGAGTGCATCTGGGCCATAAACGGTTTGCCCGGCAAAAGAGATGATACCAAAGAAATACTGCCGTCCCTCATGGATCGGCACGATTACGTCTACCTCGTTACTTTGACTTTGAAAATCGAAGCGCGGACGGTCGACGACTGCATTTAAAAAACCTTCAGCCAGATAAAAGCGCTCCACGAGACGGGCGCCATCCTCCATATCGGTCGCCACAAAAGGGTATTGTTTCTGGAGAGCCGAATATCGCTCGCGAGTCGGCCCGATCATGTAATCGAACAGTTTGTCCGCCGGCTCATGCACGTTGCCATCGAAGACCACGGTTCGTACTATGAATTGTGGACCCTCGGTGATGTCCAGGCGGAGGCGATCCGACGATTCGATCACGTAATGGACATCCACTTTAGCGTAGCCGTGCTTTCGATAAAAAACTTCAAGGAAGAAAGCGAGATCATCCGCGCGCGCGGGACTCAATCCGAAATCTTCGATGGTGGTGATCTCCTCTTTGAGAGCAGTCCGCAATTCCTTTTCGGTGAACGCCTGATTCCCGCGAAATTCAATCAGGCTTGTCTGCTTCGCGCGTTTCGCTTTTTCCTTTGCGATTGCTCGCTCCGTTTTCTGTCGCTCCTCCGGCCGCACAACATCAACCGCGCTCTGTGCCGCAACTTCAAATGCGAGCGCCACCGTTCCAGCGCAGAAAACGAGTGCGTGTCGCATATCAGCGAAACCGAATCAGATACTTCAATCTCCCCCGAAAATCGCCTCGAACACCAACATCCCCGATGAGCACAAGGTGATCGTCGATCTTGAATCGCGCCGTGGCCTGCTGTTCACCAGTTCGCGGATCGACTGTTCCCAATTGCAAATCCAATCGATTGAAAACTGTGTTGCTCTGCGTCGGCTGCCCTTTTTTGACTATTTTGCGGTAAAGCTCCTGCAATAGCAGCATGGCAGCCCGCCCGGCAAGAACGTTTGTTCCCGAGAGTTCTTGTCGTGTCGCACCCGTTGCGATCAAAGAAATAATTTCTTCCTGTGGCAGAGGCGGTTCGCTCGTGAAAATCGCCTGCGGCGATTCCACAGTTCCGTACACATAAACGCGCACTGTGTAATCTCGAATGACCGATCTGCCCTGGAGAGTGATCTTGGGATTCATCGAATCGCCCGGCTCGAAGGTGAGCAAGCCTTGTGAAACTTCAAGCCGGCTGAAAGGCAACGTCGCTTCAACGTTCTTCATCTGCACCACTCCCTGCAGTCCTGGATGCAATCCCGTGCCGGTCAATTTTAGATCGACCGTCGCTCCGCCAGTCGCCAGATTCCCGCGAATCTCCACTGGATTTTTGGTTTTAATTGTCACATCAAACTTCCAGTCACGGAGCGGCGGTGTTGTCACAGATAATTCGGGAGTCGACGAAGGGGGCTGCGGCGGAGGCCGCCCCGGCAAACCGATGGGAATAAGATCGATGTTCTTGAGAATGTGACTGTCTGTCAGCAACACGTTCCCTGTCACCGCGGCTGACGCAAGTGGGCCAGTTATCCCAATATCGGCGTCCGCCCTTATTGTGAGCGTGTCGTTGCGAGCAATCAGCGCGCTATTGGACCGTAATCGCAAATCCAAAGTCGGCTGCGTCAGTTTGGGAAACGTGATCCGGCCGCCTGCCGTAAACGATCCGCCAGCCAGATCACCTCCAAAGCGGCGAAGCGAAAGCGTATTTTGTGCGAAAGCGAGCTCGGCGTTGAAGTTCCCCAGCGCCGGCAGCGTAGGATCGGCAAAACGTGCCACATTCACACTCATATCTGCCGCACCATTGAAAACCGGATTGCCAATCGTTCCGTTGACATCCACATCCAACGCAAGCGAGCCGTCCAGTTGCTCAATTGTCGGAACAAATTGGCGAACAAAGTTTACGGAGCTGCGCGGGAGCCGGGCTTTCGCAGATATTGGCGTGTCGTCAGGTAATCCGCGTGCCTTGATAAATTTGGGAAAGTCCACCGGCATGCTGGCGGTTATTTCCAGCGGCTGAATCCGCGG
>JBLMXD010000128.1:0-3432 GCA_050257575.1 Alphaproteobacteria bacterium
TCGATTTTGAGCACGAAAATCCAACCCTGACCGTACGGTTCGCGGTTGATGAGCCCCGGATCGGCTTCGAGCGCCTTGTTTGTCTCGATAACGGTACCCTTTGCTGGCGCATAGAGGTCGCTTGCCGTTTTGACTGATTCAACAACGGCGATTGCTTCCTTGGCGTTTACTTGCCGGTCGACTTTCGGCAGCTCGACATAAACAATGTCGGTCAATTCCGATTGAGCGTGATCGGTAATACCCACCCGGATATTGTCGCCTTCGCGCTTAATCCATTCGTGGCTCTCAGTGTAAAGCAAATCCTCTGGGATCATCATGATGCTGGTCTTCTGTAGAACGGTTTCTTTTCGACGGTGGCTGCAAACTTTTGCCCGCGAATTTCGATTTCAATCTCTGCACCGACTTTCGCGTGCGCGGAGGACACATACGCCATGCCAATGCCCCAGTTCAAGCTCGGAGAAAGCGTTCCGCTGGTCACTTCACCGATGCGCTCGGCTTCTCGGAACACGGGGTAGTGCGGCCGCGGCGGCGGTCCTTTTTCTTTCATTCGAAACGCCACCAGTTTTTCGCTTGGTCCGGTCGCCTTCGTGGTCAGCAGGACGTCGCGCCCGATGAAGTCCGGTTTTGTCAGATCGACGAAAAATCCGAGCCCTGCTGTAATCGGATTTCGTTCCGGCGAAAGGTCGGAACCGTTCAGGGGGTAGCACATTTCCAGGCGTAACGTATCGCGGGCGCCGAGGCCGCACGGCCTGATTCCGAACGGCTTTCCTTTTTCGAGAACGGCGTTCCAAAACGTCACCGCATCCGTTGCACGGAAGAATACTTCGATGCCATCTTCGCCGGTGTAGCCGGTGCGAGCGACCGACACAGTCGTCCCGTCGAACGGCAAATCGGCGATTGAGTTTCGTACTGGAAGAGCGGTATTTGCACCAAAAAGAGCATGGAAGAGCTCTGCGACGCGCGGGCCTTGAATGGCGACGCCACCGAAATCCGCGCTGCGATTGATTAGCTTACACGCAGATCTCCCCTCGTTGAGATGATTTTGCAGCCAGGCAAAATCTTCATCTACGCGCGCCGCGTTTACCACGAGTAGAAATTGCTCGGCGTCGATCCGATAAACGATGAGGTCATCAATGACTCCGCCGCGCTCATTCAACAAAAACGTATATTGGCCGGCGCCAACATCGAGTTTGTCGACGTTGTTTGTGAGCATGCTATTAAGCCATTCGCGCGCACCCGATCTATCGACAATAAACTGGCCCATATGCGAAATATCGAAGATACCGACATTATTTCGCACCGTCTGATGTTCCTCCACGATGCTGGTGTATTGCACCGGCATCAGCCACCCGGCGAATGGAACGATCTTCGCGCCAAGGCGCAGGTGTTCGCCATACAGCGGCGTTTTTTTTGATCCGACGTCGCTCACGCGGCAAGCTAGCTGCCAATCAAACGGGGGTAAAGTTTGGTCTCGCGCCGCAGCCACAATAGCGACGGCGTGATCCGGTAATCTTCTCTCCGTTCGTGCCCTTTGTGTTCTTTGGGCAAGGAATTAGAGTCGCAAGGCGATGAACTGGCTGGATAAACTCGAACGCCGTTTTGGTTTTCTGGCAATTCCAGGACTGATTCGCATCGTGATCGGCTTTACCGCACTGGTGTGGGCGTTGCTGTGGCTGAATCCAAACCTGCGCTTCGCGCTCGATCTCGATCCGGCCCGTATTCGCCACGGGGAGGTCTGGCGTCTTGTCACTTATATTTTTGTACCACAGACCCTAACCCTCTGGGTGGTGCTGGCGCTCTGGTTTCTCTGGTTTATTGGAGAAGGTCTTGAACGCGCGTGGGGGCCGTTCCGGCTCACGCTCTATTTCGTCATCGGCATGATCGGTACCACCGTCGCCGCTTTCTTTTTCGGCGGTAATTTTTCCAATGGCATGCTCATCACATCTCTGTTTTTTGCCTTCGCGCGATTTTATCCGGATGAAGTCATCTACATCCTTTTTATTCTGCCAGTTAAGATCAAATGGCTTGCGTGGATTTTTGCGGCCTTTTTGCTTTTCGGATTTGTCCTGGGACCGAATTCGTATCGCGCCGCAGTGATCGCCGCCTTCGCGAATTACTTTATATTTTTCGGGCCGGAAATCGTTCACGACGCCCGGCACCGACATGATGTTTCGACGCGGCGCAGACGCTTTGAAGCCCAATCGCGCAGCCCCGCTGAAACGCTGCATCATTGCGCCGTATGTGGCGCCACCGAGTTGAGCGATCCGAACCTGGATTTTCGCGTGGCAAACGACGGCGAAGAATATTGCATGGCGCATCTGCCAAAGGTGCAAACGCCTGCACCATAGATTTTTTGTAGAGACGCTTGTGCCAAGCGTCTGGTCATTCGGCGTTCGCCGCGGCGAACGCTCCCTCCCATGCTTGACCACCTCTTTTCGCGTCCGAAACTACCGCGATGACTGATAAAAATACTACTCTGGTTCCCGAGGAAGGCTGGCATTGTTTGCACCTGTTCTACCGGATCGAATACGGCCAATGGCAGTTGCTAAGCCGTGAAGAAAAAAATGCTGCCAAAACCGATCTGTCGTCGCTGGTTCAGGAAGTGCGCGCGATGGATTCGACGCAGTTGCTCACGCTAGGGGTCGTGACACCAAAGGCGGACATCGGCTTCATGTTGATCACGCCGGATTTACACAACGCCAATAGAATCGAGAAACGATTGTCAGTTTCGTTAGGCCCTGACGTGCTCACCCCAGTTTACAGTTATCTGTCGCTCACAGAGGAAAGCGAATACATCACGACCGAGGAGGAATACACGCAATCACTCGATGCGAGTGTGCGCAACGATGCAGGAAAGCTCGGCGAAGCGCTAACGACATTTCGTGACCGGATTAAACATTATCGGCAAGAACGGGTTTATCCGACGCTCCCCGATTGGCCGGTGGTTTGTTTCTATAACATGAGCAAGCGCCGCGGCGAACAGCACAACTGGTACGCGCTTCCGTACGACGAGCGCCGCAAGCTAATGAAAGGACACGCCAATGTCGGAAGGGAGTTCGCCGGCAAGGTGAAGCAGCTGATCACCGGTTCCACCGGCCTCGATGATGCGGAGTGGGGTGTGACGCTCTTTGCTCGCGACACGTTTCAGATCAAAGCCATCGTTTACCAAATGCGCTTCGATCCAGTCAGCGCCGAGTACGCTGAGTTCGGCGAATTTTACATCGGCATCCAATTGCCACTCGACGAATTGTTTCGGCGCTTGCAGCTGTAGTTCTAGATCGTGATCGTAATCGATTGCGCTTGAGCATGAGCAGGAGCACGATTGCGAGCGAGGGGGAACTCAACCTGGATGGGTGACAGAGTGGTTGATTGTGCACGCCTGGAAAGCGTGTGTGCCGAAAGGCACCGGGGGTTCGAATCCCCCCCCATCCG
>JBLMXD010000129.1:0-3885 GCA_050257575.1 Alphaproteobacteria bacterium
TGGCGCACCGCGTTGGCTTGATCGAGCCTGGCTTTCGCTTCACGAGCATCAAGCTGGACGAGCAGCTCTCCTGCTTTCACCTCCTGACCGGGAACCACAAGCATCTTCTCGATTCGCCCGCTGATCTTCGCTTCGATAACCGAGCGGAGCTTCGGTCGAACCGTGCCGACCACTTCTTCTGCAGCAACGTGCGGTTTGGCCTCGATCGTCTGTAGCCTGACCGGGACTGGGGCTAATTCCGAACGTGCTGCCTGGTCTCGCCGGCAGCCCGCACACAGATTAGCGAGCAGAGCGGCGACCAATGATATCGCGACAACGTGATTGGCCTTCACGTCGGAAACCCTCCGTCGACAAGCCCGTTTTGGCGTGTCGGTTATTGTGATTGTCATACCGTTTTTTGCGATGCAATTTTGCTAACCCGCAAATCGAAAGGAGTTTTATGTCGATCCACCATCAAATTCGAGCTTTCGCCGGAACGTTTGTTCTCATCAGCTTACTTCTGGCTCATTATCATTCCGCCTACTGGCTGTGGTTCACAGCTTTTGTCGGCGCCAACTTATTGCAGTCAGCCTTCACAGACTTTTGTCCTTTGGAGATGCTGCTGAGGAAAATCGAGCACGCACCGAAAGAAATGGACGCCAGAAGAGCGTGAACCTGCTCCGGATCTCAAACGGGCGCAGCCACGATCTATCTTCGCCCTACCGGATTGCGATAGAAAACGCGCTTGGCTGATTCAGCGGCAATCACGTACGCAACAATGATCAGAGCCAGGACGGAATAGAAATGCGGCGGCATGATTCCAAATCCGAGCGCGGTCGCCACTGGCAGATGCGGAATCAGCACCGTAACGATCACTACGCCCAGGGTGGCGAGCGCGAGTAATCCGCTCGGGCGGCTCCGGAAAAATGGACGCCGCGTGCGCACCACCAGGACAATCAGTGCTGCCGAGGCGATCGATTCAATGAACCAGCCCGTCCGGAATTGCTCGATCGTTGCTTTGAGCCAGATCAATGCGCCAAAGGTGAAATAATCAAAAATCGAGCTGACCAGGCCAAATACCACCATAAAGCGCCGGATGAAATGAATGTCCCAACGGCGCGGACGCTCCACGAGCTCCGGATCGACGTCATCGCCGGCGATGGTCATCTCCGGCAGATCGGTCAACAAATTGATTAACAGAATTTGCTTTGGCAGCAGCGGCAAAAACGGCAGAAGCAGCGAAGCGCCGGCCATGCTAAACATGTTTCCGAAATTCGCGCTCGTAGCGATAAAGACATATTTGAGCGTGTTGGCAAAAGTGCGTCGGCCTTCACGCACGCCATCGGCGAGGACCTCGAGATCGTGCTCGAGTAGGACGAAATCCGCCGCCTCCCGCGCCACGTCGACAGCGCCATCGACCGATAAGCTCACATCGGAGGCATGCAGCGCTGACACGTCATTAATCCCATCACCGATATAGCCGACAACGTGACCGGCCTTTTTAAGAGCGAGAATCAATCGCTCCTTCTGGCCGGGCTCGATCTCGGCGAAAACGTCGACTTCGCTCGCCTTGCGCATGAGCGCGGCGTCGCTCATCCTTTGAATGTCCCGCCCGGACAGCACTTGCTCGGCATTCAGACCGATCTGTTGGGCCAGATATGTTGCGATCAAAACGTTGTCGCCGGTAACGATTTTCAATTGAATGCCCAAGCCGCGCAGTTCGCGCAAGGTCGATTCGATCCCCGCTTTCGGCGGATCAGAGAGTGCGAGGAGTCCAAGAAAAATCATCCCGGTTTCGGTTTCGCGATCGATTCGTGAACACTCGACACCGCAGGTGCGATACGCCACGGCAATGACCCGGCAGCCTTCGGAACTAAACCTGCGCCATTGTTCTTCAATTTCCTTGCGCGCGACGTCGACCCCGTCGCGTGTTCCATCGCTCCGTTCGACCTCCGAACAGATGCTCAAGATCTCTGGCAGCGCACCCTTTGTAACCAGAACATGCTGTCCGTTGTTTTCGAAAAGAATGCTCAAACGTTTCCGGGCAAAGTCGTAAGGGAATTCGTCTAATTTTACCCAGCCGCTGCAATCGGCCGCCGGTTCCGCGCGAAGAGCCGCGTCGATCGGATTGATGAAACCGGTTTCGTTAGCAGCGTTGAGATAAGCGTAAAGCAAAGTTTTTTTACTTTCATTTCCCCAAGCGTCTACGGCGGCACGTATGCCGATGTTCCCTTCAGTGACTGTGCCCGTTTTGTCCGAGCAGAGCACATTCATGCTGCCAAAGTTTTCGATCGCAGTCAGCCGTTTCACGATCACCTTCTCTTGCGCCATGCGCCGGGCACCATGAGATAGATTGACCGTGATGATCGCTGGAAGCAGTTGGGGCGTCAGCCCAACGGCAAGCGCGAGTGCGAACATAAACGATTCCAGCACCGGTTTGTGCAGGAACACGTTGACCCCAAAGATGGCGAGCACGAGTAATAGCGTGACCTGCGCCAGCAAATACCCGAACCGGCGAACACCACGCTCGAACTCCGTTTCCGGCCGGCGCAGCCGGAGGCTCTCAGCAATTTTCCCAAACCGCGTGTCCTTTCCGGTAGCGACAATCTCGGCTTTGCCCGAACCGCTCACTACATTGGTACCCAGATAAACTTCCGCTTTTGCGCTGCCCTCTTGATCGACAACGCTTTTCTCCGCCGGGAACGTTTCTCCCGTGAGAGCGGCTTCATTCACGAACAACTCACGCGCTTCGAGAAGCCGGCCGTCGCCGGGAATCATCGCTCCGGCGGACAGCAGCACCACATCCCCGGGGACGACTTCTTTAAGCGGTACGATCACTTCATTGTCATCGCGCAGCACGCATGCCTTCGTCTCGACCAGCGCACGCAATTTCGCTACCGCATCTGTGGCTCTGTATTCCTGCCAAAATCCGAGCGCCCCGCTCGCCAGTACGATTGCAAGAATCAATGCTGCATCGGTTCGGTCCTGTAAGAAGAGCGAAACGATGGCTGCGCCGATTAAAATGAGAATGATCGGACTCTTAAATTGACCGATGAAGAGTGTGAGCGCGCCTGTGCGTCGTTCGTCGCGTATCCGATTTTCCCCAAACTCGGCGAGGCGCCTGCGGGCTTCGGCGCTTGTCAGACCGGCAGTCACAGTGTCAGCTTTATTCGCGCCTTGCTTCACGTTGGCGAAATCGGCCACTGGACGCGATCAACCCCCGCTGGGCGTTTGTTCTGTTTCTGTTCGTGTCCCGGGTTTTCCACCTAACACCACGTTGTTCAACTGTCTTCATTCACGAAAGTTGACTCGGTGTCATCAGTGCTCAAGTGCTTCGAACCTGCCGAAGTGAAGTCTTTTTTTGACCGGCATTTGACGCTTTGCCCGATCACCTAGCCTCAGCGTCTCTCACGACTTGCCGGGTCGGAGAGACGCTGTTCACTGTTTCATAATAGTGGCAACCAACAGTACTCATGGCTAATTACTGAGCGGGAGCAGGTCCCGTAGGAGTTAGCAAAACTGCGCGGACTGTGCCAGTAGGCATATAGTATGCGCTGGCCGCAATCTGCCCGTTGTCATTGATTGCTGTCGCGGAGAAGACCAGGTAATTTTTTCCTTCCCCATAGAGCAGCCTATTCAGGTTAATCATTTGCCCCCCGCCGTTCAAACCTGGGCGCCAGAGAAATGCTACCTGCTGGATGGGCATATCGCCGGCAACCGGCAGATAGGTGTAGCCGACAACTTGATCAAAGCTGTTGACACCCAGAGCTACGCTGAAATCGCTGCCCCACCGGTTTCCGTCTCCACCAAGCGATCCGAGATCGATCATCTTGGTACCATTGTGCAAGAACGCGTGGACCCGCTCGTCGCCGGTTTTAATCGTCGAATAACCCACAACATGGTTGT
>JBLMXD010000130.1:0-4456 GCA_050257575.1 Alphaproteobacteria bacterium
GTTTCCGTAAAACGCCAGCTACTATTTGGAGATCACGCCCACAAAATCCCGCACAGGTTTCAGCCCCGGAATCGAAAATGCGCTGCCATTCTCGCGCGCAAACCAGAAGGCGCTCGAGGAACCACCATCCAGATTCATTGCCCGGCGAACCTTGCAATCGGCAGCGAAGGGTACCGTGGACAGAATGTTTGCCAACCCGGCGAGCGAAACGTTCGAACACACACCGAGCAATGCGCGATTATTGCTTGCTATTCCCACAAACGTTCGCCGTGCCAGCTGTGAATCATTTAATCCACGGATGCTCTTGCTCTTTTCTACCAGAAATGGACCTGCCTGAATCGCAGCAATGATTTTTCTTGTGCGAGAAAACTCGCTGGCACGAATAACATCGATACCGCCTTGTGATTGCAGCAATATTCCAGTAATCAGACGCGCCCGGCGTACCTGCGAGGAACTCTCGGTATCGCTGATTCGCAAACCAATTGGCTTGAAGTCCGGGTCGAAATAACCGCCATTCACACCACACAGGCATTTTTCGCGTTTCATCGCTGCGCTCAGGCCTTCACCGTCAGGATTATCGATGACACGCAACGCACACGATTTCGCAGAGAAAATCGCTACATCGAGACCGGCCCGCTGATCCGCAACCGAGTCCTCTACAACCACGTGCTGGTATTCCACTCCAGCGTGGCCCAATTCTGATTCGGTCGAGACAACTCTCCACTCCGCTTGCGCGGACACGGCAAACACGAGCAGCGATATGGCGCACAGAATTCGATCGGAGTATTTTCGAAACGCGGTGCGTTCTGAGATTATTCTTTGCACGCAACTCCGGAAGGCCATGTTGAACTCGCAACAGGTTGCGTGTGTATCAGGCCTTTCCGGCGTACTTGGTGAAGAGCGCCCGAAAAGCAGGATCGTTCCGGATCGGATCCCAGGCCGGATTCGCGCGGAGACTTTCCAAAGTCACCCCGGTAGTGCGGCTCAACAATCCGTCTAGCAACTCGACGGCGCGACCGCTATCACCAAGGATGGCGTAAACCTGCGCGACGTCCTCCGTCGTCTTAGGACCGTCGAATGCGTCTTTGCTTTCCGGTCGCAAATCTGCTGCTCGTTGCGCGTGTGCAATGGCAGCATCCCTGTCGCCCATCCAAGCGAGCACTTTCGCTAACTGAACATGCACCTTCGGATCGTCAGGCTTCCGCTTGAGTTGGTCTTCGTAAATGTTTTTGGCTTTGGCGAACGCAGAATCAGCAGCCGTTTCATCACCCAGTTGTTTTTGAGCAATGCCGATGGCAAAATACTTCAAACCCGGCAATTCAGGGTCTGTCGCTAACGAATCGTCAGGTACTGTTGCAGCGAGCTGCAAAAGCTGCGGATATTTGCGTTCGAACAGCAAAAGATTTCCCTCTACACCGACAAGCTTGAGCCGCTGTTCGTCGGTCATCGGGAATGTTTTCATTTTCTCCAAAGCCTGTTCCCAGAACCCGACGTCGCCTTTCTCGCTAAGGGCGATTTCCACTTTGGCATACCATGGCCCTGTTGCACTCGGGTCAAGCGCCAGAGCGCGATCGATCGCTTTGTTCGCTGCGGCGAAATTTCGTTGCATACCGTAGTTGAATGCCAGGTTTTGCAGCGGCCACGTATCTTTTGGGTTCAAACTCACCGCCTTCTCAAGATTTGCAGTTGATTCCGCCCATTTTCCCTGGCGGCGCTGGATCGCACCAATGGCGAGGTAAACCTCGGATTCGTTAGGCAATCCGCGCTGCGCGATCTCGAATTCTTTCAACGCCGCATCATAATCGTTGTCGCCATAGTAATAGGAGAACCCTATCGCCAGGTGGGCCTCAGGCAGATCAGGCTGCAATTGCAATGCGCGTTCCGCTAAACTGCGCGCTTTGTTGCGGCGTTCCGGTGAACGATCCCCGTCATGCACCATCCAGCTTTCCAATTGCGAATACCGCGCGATAGCGAGGGCGAAGTTGGGATCCAGCTCGATGGCACGCTGATAAAGCTGCTCGCTTTGTTTCAGCTTTTCCGAGCTTTCGTAGGCGCAGGAAAGATCGTGCGCCTGGACGAATGCCAGATAGGCTTCGCCGTTCTCAGTAGGTTTGCGCGTCATCTGCGACTTTTCGCCGGGCGACAGTTTAGCTTGGAGCGCTTCAGCGATGCTTTGGGCGAGATCGCTTTGGATCGCAAAAACATCCGTCACATCGCGGTCGTAATCATTAGCCCAAATGTGCTCGTCCGTATTCGCGTCGATCAACTGCACGTTCACGCGCACCTTGTTGCCGGAGCGGCGCACGCTGCCCTCGAGAATATTGGACACACCGAGTGCCTTGCCGATTTCACGGAGGTTGGTCGGTCGACCCCGATATTGCATTACGGAGGTGCGTGAAATCACCCTGAGGTCGCCGATCTTGGATAAGTTGGTAAGCACGTCGTCTTGGATGCCGTCTGCGAAATAAGCGTTCGCTTTGTCGTCGCTTAAGTTCTCAAACGGCAAAACGGCAACCGATTTATCGACCTTGCGCGCGGAAGCGCGTGGCATGAGGAAAATCGCGGCGATTACGAGCGCGACCATGCTCGAGCCGGCAAGTAACAAGACGTTGCGCCGCCGGCGACGCAGCTGCGCTTTGCCCCGCTTCAATCGCGGTGGGTTTGGATTACCGAGCTCGGCGCTGTAAAAATTAACGATGGAAATCGTTTCGCTGTGCTTCACCTCGCATTCGCCGATGTTGTGCAAGTAGGTTCGCCATTCCGGATAATGCTGTAAGTCTTCGGCAACGTGCCTCGATAGCAGGATGTGCCCGGCATCTCCGCAATCCATCACTCGCTGCGCGATATTGATTCCGGCTCCCGCAACGTTTGCGCGCTCGTTCACATCGGCGACCTCATTCACCGGTCCGCTGTGAATACCCATTCGCACCCGTAGTTTTGGATGCTCTTTGAGCGCCCGACTAATCTCCAAGGCGCATCGCACTGGCTCCTCGGGGCTGTTGCGAAATACCAGCGCCATTCCATCACCCGTAGGTAAGCGTACCAATCTGCCTTCCGCTTCCGCCGAACGGAAATGTTCAGTCCCACGGACCACATCATTCAGTTTGGCGAGCAAATCGGTCTGCTCGTTAATTAGCAACGCAGAATAACCAACTATGTCGATGAATAAGACATGTCCGATCTCGAGCCGGAGCGAGCTGTTAGTGTGCGTCGGCATAACGGGATCGCGGAGCAACATCGCTAACAATCTGACAACGGCAATAGCAACATCGTTCGCACAAATTCTAGGGCGCTCGGCAATTATACTCGGTGATCGCTCCGGTTCGAAGGAAGAAACGGTTGCAGGATCACTTCATACCGCTGGCAAAAACCGTTTGGAAATGCGGGCTCTGCTTTTCCCGCGAGACGACACTGACCTCGATGTCTCGAAACCCGCTTTTTTCCAGCAGTTGATGCAACTGCACTTCACTAAATCCAAGCCAATGATCGGCGTACAGTTCACGCGCCTTTTCGAAGCGATGACTCAATAGATCAAGTATCACCAGACGTCCGCCTCGCTTCAAGATTCTGTGGACTGCGCTTATGGCGCGTTCCGGATGAATCGCGTGGTGCAACGCCTGACTCAGGAACGCGAGATCGATGCTGTTTTTCGCGATCGGCGGATCTTCAATATCGCCAAGCCGGTATTCGAGATTCTTAAATCCATGTTTCTCCGCAAGCTTCGAGCCAAACTCGACCATCTTCGGCGAATTATCGACGGCGATGACTTTGCGCGCCTTTTTTGCCAGCAATTGCGAGAGGGTGCCCTCGCCCGCTCCGAGGTCGGCAACGGTCAATGGCGGTAGCAAAGTAATGAGAGTGTGCGCGAGGGCCTGCCAGGAGCGGCCCGGCACGTAGCCTCGACCAAATTTTCCGGCCAGTTCATCGAAATATTTCCGTGCCTTATCCTGTCGCTTGTGAAGGACGAGTTTCAGGTTGGTGCGATCGCGTGAAGTTTCCGGCAGGTCCCGGGCAAGCAACCGGGTAATCTCCGCTACGCGCTCACGTTGCGCGTTCTGCCCATGGTGGTTCGCGCCATAGTAAACGTTCTTTCCCACTCGCCGATCAGCAACGACTCCGGCGCGTTTCAACTGCGCGAGGTGACTCGAAATGCGAGACTGCCCCATGCCCAGAACCTGCTGCAATTCGGCAACCGAAAGTTCCTCTTGTTCGAGAAGCAACAGCAACCGAAGGCGAGTCGGATCGGCCAGTAACCGCAGCAAATTAATGGTTGACGTCATGTTGCAAGCCAACGATATATCGACGCATCATGATTGGTCAATATGTCGGTGGCCATCCATCCGATTTAACTTTGTAACTCTTGTAACCAATTACCGTTTTCTTACACCATGTCTCGCCGGTATATCTTCTCCTCCGAATCAGTCGGTGAAGGGCATCCCGACAAAGTTTGCGATGC
>JBLMXD010000131.1:0-3829 GCA_050257575.1 Alphaproteobacteria bacterium
AGTGAAAGACGTAATCGATCTTCTGTTCCGGAAGAAAAATGAAGTTCGAGACATTGTGTTTCACGAACCGGAAACTCTCGTTTCCGGCGAGATGAGCAATGTTCGCGGTGTTACCTGTAATTAGATTGTCGATGGCGATCACACGATGGCCTTCGCCTAAAAGCCGGTCCACCAAGTGCGAGCCGAGAAAGCCCGCGCCCCCGGTGACAACTGAAACAGGCTGAGAATTTTTCGCCATCGCCGATGTGTTCTAAAGGTTACCGTAGAAGTTTACCAGCAGGAACTCAAACCAATGGCGAATGTCCAATAATTGTAGGGCGTTTCTGCGAAACGCTCTGGCGTCTGACACAGACGCCCTACAACAGTTAGTCTCTCTTCATTCGGAATTCTGCCATTTATTCGTCATTCGACATTCGGTATTCGTCATTTTATTAAACCAACATGCGCATTCTTTCCGGCCTTCAGCCCAGCGGTGCTCTGCACATCGGCAATTATTTCGGGATGATGCAGCCGGCGATTGCGCTCCAGAGCGAGGGCGAAGCGCTTTACTTCGTGGCCGATTACCATGCGCTCACCAGTCTGCGCGATCCCGAAGCGTTGCGCGCCAACAGCCGGCGTATCGCACTCGATTTCCTGGCATGCGGCCTTAATCCCGAACGCGCAACGCTCTTTCGTCATTCTGATGTCCCGCAGGTCACCGAGTTGGCCTGGATTTTGTCAACGGTGGCGCCGATGGGTTTGCTTGAGCGCGCGCATTCTTACAAGGACAAGCTCGCACGCGGAATGAGTCCCACCGTCGGGCTATTTAGTTATCCGATCCTCATGGCGGCGGATATTTTGATTTACGACAGCGACGTGGTCCCGGTTGGTAAAGACCAGAAACAGCACATCGAGATTACACGCGATCTGGCCGTGAAAATAAACGAAACATTCGGCCAGGCGGAGCCGGAAGGACGGGTCTTCAAGTTACCGGAGCCGCGCATTCGGGCCGCTACCGAAACCGTCCCCGGCATCGACGGCCAGAAAATGAGCAAGAGCTACGGCAATAACATCGACATTTTCGGCGATGAAAAGGAGATGCGTAAACGCGTGATGAGCATCGTCACCGATTCCGCCCCCGTAAATGCGCCGAAGGACCCGGGGCAATCGACCATCTTCAGGCTTTATTCGCTGGTCGCATCGAAGGACGAAATCGCGGACATGCGCGAAGGGTTCTTAAAAGGCGGGACCGGCTATGGCGATTTCAAGAAACGGCTCTTTGAGAAACTCTGGGAATATTTTGCTCCGATGCGCAAGCGTCGCGAAGAAATCTTGAAGGACAAATCGTACATAGACGATGTGCTCGCCGGCGGTGCAAAGCGCGCCAATGAAATCGCCGATCAAGTGATGGACCGCGTGCGCAAAGCAGTGGGCCTGCGTTAAACGGTTAACTGCGGTCAGTCGCCTTTGCCTGTTCGCCCCGCCAGATTCGCCACAGCTGCGATTAACTCCTGTGCTTCCACCGGTTTGGAAAGGTGTACCTGGTAACCGGCCAGCATGGCCCGCGTTCGATCCTCAGAGCGCGCGAATGCCGTCAGCGCCAGCGCCGGAATTTTCGAGCCATCTCCTGATTTAGCGCGCAACTGGCGCATCATTTCCAGACCGTCTTTGTTCGGCATACCGATGTCGCTGACGATGACATGCGGTTTTTCCTGTTCGACCAAACGCAGACCTTCATCGGCCGATACAGCAAGAAGCACTTCTGCTTTCCTGTCCGTCAGCAATCGCTGAACCAGAGTGAGCGAATCGCGGTCATCATCGATCACCAGGACCCGAACGCCATCGAGCGCCACATCGATCGTCGATGGCGCACCGTCGTGACCGACCGGGTGGCGGTCCTCCGGTTTTTGCTTCAAGACCGTAAACGGCAACGTGACAATGAACGTCGCGCCCTGATCCAACCCTGCGCTCTCCGCCCGCACGTTTCCGCCATGCAATTCGACGAGGCTTTTCACAATCGATAACCCCAGGCCCAGGCCGCCCTGATGCCGGGTCAGGGATGATTCCTGTTGCCGGAAACGGTCGAAAATAAACGGCAAAAATTCCGGGGCGATTCCCCGACCATTGTCGCTCACCGCAATTTCCACGTAGGAATTGATACGACGCACCACCACGTTCACGCGTCCGCCCTTGGCCGTAAACTTGATCGCATTGCCGATGAGGTTCCACAGAACCTGTTGTAGCCGGGCAGGATCGCCCATGATCGGCTGAATGGGATCGATTAGTTTTGCCACCCGGATTTGCCGTGCTTCCGCTGCTGGCAAAAGGGATTCCACCGCAGCATCGATCACCTTTCCAAGGTCGGTTGGTTGTACGTCCAGACGCGTCTTACCCGAAATAATGCGGCTCATATCCAGCAGATCTTCGATGATCCGTGTTTGGGCACGCGCGTTGCGCTCGATTGTTTCGACTGCTTCCCGAATAGAACTTTCGTTCCCGGCTACCCGCAGCAATTGCGTCCAGCCCATGATCGCATTGAGCGGTGTTCGCAGTTCATGTGAAAGCGTGGCAAGAAATTCGTCTTTCAAAAAGCTGGCCTTCTCGGCCGCCGATCGCGCTGCTCGTTCGCTCTCCAGTAATCGTTGACGCTCCTCCATCAGCCGCCGCTCCTCGCTGACGTCGGTGTTCGTACCAAACCAGAGCGTCAGCTCGCCTTTCTCGTTGTGAAATGGCATCACCCGCGTAAGAAACGGCCGGAACACACCATCGGCTCCCTTCAACGGAAAGGTCATGTCGAACGGTTGCCCGGTGGCGATCGAAGATTTCCAGCGCTCCATCACGCCTGGCAGCTCTTTTGGATCGTGCACACTTTGCCAACCCCAGCCCTCCATTTGTTCCGGTGTGGTTCCGGTGTACTCGTACCAACGACGGTTGTACCAAAAGATCCATCCGTCCTTTCGCGCGATCCAGGCTAGTTGCGGAATCGAATCAGCCATTTGGTGAAAGCGTGACTCGCTTTCGGCCAGTTGTGCGCCCAGCCTGGCCGATTGCAGTGTGGCAGACTGTCCCCGTTCGATGGCGTAGATAATGATGGCACATACCGCCGCGAAAGAGGCGAGATTGACCACACCGATCCCGGCAAGCCCGCTTTCCCAGTGCATCCAGATCGGCGCAAGCAGGACCGAAAAAATTGTCGCGCTAACTCCTCCCCGGGTACCCGCCCAGAGACTGGCCACAATTACGGCCGGAAAAAATGGCATGAACGGCGCACGCGGCCCGACCACTTGATAAATGCCCATCCTGGCCAACGCCGCGAGGGAAGCCATCAGCGCGCCGAGTAGAATCGAGCGTGACCGCTCCTTCGTCAGGTCCTTCACTGCCGCGAACATCTTCACCAAAAGAAAATCGCACGCAAGATACGCCGAGATCGTAACGTGCCAGCCACAGACCGCGTCCGCACAGCTATCGACATACGCTAGCGGTTCCTCAGCAAACGTTTCGGTGCGGTATTCTGCCATGCAACGGTGAGCGCTTTCCGTACCATCTGAACTTTCGCAGGCGGCAGGTAAACGGTCGTGCTGCCTTGCCGCCCCCACGCGCCTTTGACCCGTTTAAAAATCCCCGGATGGCAACGAACCAAATTCGTTTGCACCTCTCCCGGTAGCTTCACCATCGCCGAATCCTCGTCGGGATATCCGAGCGTCGCGAAAATTCTTCCACCGACTCGAAAATCGGGATGATGCATATGCGCCGACTCAATCGCCTCCGGAAAACTCAGCGCCAGCCGTCGAAAATCATTTGGCGTCATCGATCGCGTTATGTTTCAGGCTCGAGCAGCTGTTCAATCCAA
>JBLMXD010000132.1:0-3671 GCA_050257575.1 Alphaproteobacteria bacterium
CGCCGGTTTCAATTGAGCCTCGATGACGTGGACGCGAGCATTCAAAACGATAAGGAATTCATGGAAGCGACCGCGACGAGCAGTCCCGTGCGGGAAGCGGATCTCTCCGAGCTACAGCGAAGATTGAACGAGGCCATGATGAAATTGTCTGATGATCACAGAGCAGTTGTCACCATGTTCCATATCCAGGGCATGCCACATGCAGAAATCAGTAAAATCTTGCGAGTTTCGGAAGGAACGGTACGTTCGAGGCTCTTTTACGCGAATCGACAGTTGCAAAATTACTTGGACGAATTTCGGAAGAATCCAGTCTCTTAACGGGCGCAAAAATGGACGAATTTAACGACAACGAAATCGCGAGCCTGCTTCGGTTGAAACGCTATGAACAACCGCCGCCGGGGTACTTTGAACATTTCCTGAACGAATTCCATCGCCGGCAGCGCGATGAAATGTTGCGGCAGCCGCTTTGGCGGATTTGCCTTGAGCGCGCTCAGAATTTCATGGCGCAGCTGGATATTCGCTCCCTCGCCTCGTACCCTACTGCTGTCGCCGCGGTCCTCGTTTGTGCCGCGGTGATTTCATTAAAGGTTTATCAACAACCCGAGACGGCTCGCGTCGCTAGCCAGAGTCCGTTGACTTTATCAATGCCAGTGAATGCCGAAGCAGAGTGGAACCTTGGTTCTCCGGCCGACACGCAGATTTTCAGGACGCAACCGGTTCGCAGTTTTAATCAAAATGTTCAGACTCACCGAGCCGCCCCCCCACGCTACGTGCTCGATAGCGTCCCCGTGAGTTATGAGCCCACTTTCAGGTTCTAGGCGAAGCGCGCTTGCTGTCGCGCTGGTTTTTTGCTCAGGCGTAGGACTGCTCTTTGCCCAGGAGCAATCCGCCACCACAATCAGCCATCAGGTCAGGGACATTTTCGAACGTGCCGCCAGGGCCGTCGTCAAGATTCACGGCGTCGACGAACACAGCGAGATTTGCGGCACGGGATTCTTCATCGATCCGACCGGGACACTTTATACGGCCTACACAGTCGGGGGCGAAGCGGGCAATTTCACCGTTGAATTTGGCGGCAAGAAATATCCGGCGCGCCAACTTTTGGCAGATATCCGCAGTGGGACGGCCATCCTGAAAGTGGACGAGACCACGCCGGCGCTACCGATCGGGAAATCAGACGAACTGCAAGTCGCAACGCCTGTCGTGTCGATCGGTTATCCCCTCGATTTGCCCAAGACGCCGAACTTCGGAATGATCGCCGGCTTCGACCGGAAGTATCTCGGCCGATATTTTTCAACAATCCATTTACGCGTAAACGCTCCGACTCAGCGCGGCGAGGCTGGTGCGCCCCTGTTGAATATGAACGGGGAAGTGGTCGGAATCGTCGTCAGCGGTCTGGAGAACAATTCCGCCTGTTACGCTGTGCCGATCGAGGCCGCGGAAAAAATTCGCAGCGACTTTGTCCGTTTTGGCGAAGCGCGACACGGCTGGATCGGGGTGAACAACGTATCGCCCGCGTCCCACGAAGTGGACGGTTCGCGAGCCTTGGTGACGCAGATTGGGGAGAATGCGCCGGCGGCGCGGAGCGGAATGAAAGAAGGCGATGTGTTGCTGCAAATTGGGAAGAAAAAAATCACCGATCCCGAGGATGTATTCGACGCCTCATTCTACATCACTGCTGGCGATGTCATCCCGATCACGGTGATGCGTGGAAATCAGAAGATCACTTTTAACGTGCAAGCTGCGATGCATCCGGCCGCCAAAACCGGCATGCTGCTCGCCTCTCCGGGCACAATCCCCGGGGTTATCCCCATGTCGCTCGACGACGATGCCCCGCACCCTCAGTAGTCGAGCGCAGCTTGCCATTGAGAGTCGCTAGTTGATCGCGTCTGAGACAGACGCCCTACGGTTCCTCCCGTAACGCGAGGCCGTGGTCACAACATTTTCCGGAACTGAGTTTCGTCGAGGATTTTGATGCCCAGTTCCTTCGCTGTATCGAATTTGCTGCCCGGTTCGGCACCGGCGAGAACGTAATCGGTTTTCTTGCTAACGCTGCCGGTGACGTGGCCGCCGAGCGCTTCGATCTTCTCGGTCGCTTTTTCACGCGTCATTGAAGGCAGTGTCCCGGTGAGGACGAATGTTTTTCCCGCCAGGGGCAATTGGGCCGCTTTCTTGGCGGAAACTTTTTCGCTCTTCGGCTCAACGCCGAGCCCCTTGATCCGCCGCAAAATTTTCCTGCCGGCTGGCGACGCAAAGAAATCCAGCACACTTTTTGCAACTACCGGGCCGACTTCAGTCACGATCCCGGCTTTTCCCGCTTTGCTCTTGGATTGCCGGGCAAAACCCGCCTCAATCAATCGGTCGGCGATATCCCTGGCGGACTCTTTCTGGTCACGCTTCTGGTGATAATCCAGAACGTCCTGGAGTAATTGTGAATTGGCCACCTCTTCGATCGTTTCGTGAAACCGAGCGAGCTGTGAGGCTGTCGTCTTCCCGACGTCGGGAATAGCCAGCGCGTACAGCCACCGCGAGAGCGGGAATGTTCGTGCGCGCTCGACTGTGTTGATCGCCTTGGTCGCATTTTTCTGGCCGAAAACGCGCGGCGCTTCTTCGGTCCCGAGATTCAGTTTAGCAAGCTGTTCGGGGTCTAGCACAAATAGATCAAGCGGCTCGCGAACGAGTGCACGCTCGACCAGTTTGTCGGCAACAATCCCGCCAATACTTTCGATATCCAGCGCGCCCCGCGCGGCAAAGAATTCCACGCGTCGCGTCGTTTGCGCCGGACAATGAAGATTTTCGCAACGCCAGGCCACAAATTCCGGATCACGCCGGATCGGCCCACCACATACCGGACATTTGCCGTGAATGTGTTTGCCGAAATCGAACGGCTTCGCATCCCGTGGGCGTTTCGATTTCACAACTTCAACGACCGCAGGAATGACTTCGCCGGCTTTCTCGATCACCACCGTGTCGCCGATCCGAATGTCCTTGCGCTTGATTTCGTCTTCGTTATGCAACGTCGCGCGCGCCACCGTGCTGCCACTTACAAAAACCGGCTCGAGGACCGCCACCGGCGTCAGGATTCCGGTGCGGCCGACCTGGATGATAATGTCGTTCAAGCGGGTCTCGACGCGTTCTGCGGCGTATTTGTAGGCAATCGCCCAGCGCGGCGATTTCGCGGTGAACCCGAGCCGCTCACGTTGCGTTAACGCGTCTACCTTAATTACCGCGCCGTCCGTCTCGTACGGAAAATCGCGCCGGATTCCGTCGAGATTACGGATTGCCTCAAGAATTTCATCGACCGACTTGGCCAGCCACCAATCTTCGTGGGTCGGGAGACCGAAGTTCTTAAACAACCGGAAAATCTTCGAGTGAAGATCGAGATCCAGTCCTTCAACAACGCCGGTGCCGTAAAAGACGATTCCGAGCGGCCGTTGTGCGACGGCCTTTGGATCCAGATGTTTCAACGAGCCGGCGGCTGCGTTGCGGGGATTTGCAAATAACGGAAGACCCGCAGCGTTGCGTTCCTTGTTCAGTTTCTCAAAGCCAGCCTTGTCGAGATACGCCTCACCGCGCACTTCGAGAACGTCTGGAGCATTGCCGCGCAACTGGTGCGGCACCGACCGGATCGTCTTGATGTTTTGCGTGATATCGTCACCGACAAAACCATC
>JBLMXD010000133.1:0-4046 GCA_050257575.1 Alphaproteobacteria bacterium
AATTCTTCGGTTCGCGAGTGCGCGGGTGAGAAAATCCAAGCTTCCAGGCGTGCAGCATCTGCCGCGGTAAATTCCTTGCCAGGCGTGGTGCGTAGACTTTATCACCCAAAACAGCGTGCCCGAGATGATGAAGATGCACGCGAATCTGGTGTGTGCGGCCGCTGTGCAATCTGCATTCAATCAGACTTGCCTGGTCGCTCGATTGAAGAACGCGATAGTCGGTTCGCGCCGCGCGACCGCGCGTTGAAGCCACGCTCATTCGTTGTCGATGAACCGGATGACGGGCGATTCTTTCCTCAATCACGCCTGTCTTCTTATGTAACCTCCCTGCGACGAGCGCCAGATAGATCTTTTCGACAGTGCGTGCGGCGAACTGTTTGGATAGTTCCCGATGCGCCATGTCGTTCTTTGCCGTGACAAGACAACCGCTTGTTTCTTTATCAAGCCGATGAACGATACCGGGCCGTTCCTTCCCGCCGATGCCAGACAGCATCGGGCAATGGTGCAACAACGCATTGACCAACGTGTTTTCATGCTGACCCGCGCCTGGGTGGACCGCCATGCCGGACGGTTTATTGATCACGATGAGATCGTCGTCTTCGTAAAGAATTCCCAGAGGAATGGCTTGCGGCCTGGTTTCGATTTTCTCCGGTGGGGGCAGTATGACTTCAATTTGATTGCCGGTTCGCACAAGCTGATGCGGTCGCGTGGGTGCGTTATCGACTCGAACAAACCCTTCACGAATCAGCTGCTGAATGCGGGAGCGCGACAGCTCCGGAAGTGATTTCGCCAGAAAAATGTCGAGGCGCATGCGGGCGCTCTCTTTTGCCACCACGAATTTGAACGTCGTCGATATCTCGTTTGTTGCTTCCAAAGCCTTCAAAGCCACCTTTTTGCTCCCAAGTTCGTCGATGTTACAGTCGATTTCCATGGCGACCAAAGGAAGCCCCCGATGACTCAAACTTGCCCGGCTTGCGGCACGCCCATTGATAGCAGCGGCGACGAACCGCTAACTCGCGTGGTATGTTCGAGGTGCGGCCAGAAAATGCTGCTGCAACGAAGCTTCGATCATTTCGTAGTAGTCGAAACGCTTGGTGTCGGAGGCATGGGCACGGTTTACAAGGCGCGCGACACGCATCTGGACCGGTACGTGGCATTAAAATTATTGCGCAAAGATACCGGCGCTGAAGAGGAACAGCGTGTCCGCTTGCAAGAGGAGGCGCGCGTGGCCGCCTCGGTTAATCATCCCAATGTGGTGCAGATATTCTCGATGGGAACGGATCACGGCCGGTTTTACGTCGTGATGGAATTGATCGATCACGGAAGTCTCGACGATCTCATCGAGTCGCAGGGCCGCCTGCCGGAACAGCAGGTTCTCGACGTCGGGATCCAAATTGCAAGGGGACTGCGCGCGGCGTACCGGAAAGGTTTGATTCATCGAGACGTCAAACCGGCAAATATTTTGTTTGTCGATGAACAAGCCGCAAAAATAGGCGACTTCGGGCTTGCGGCCTTCGCCACATGGAACCCGTTGCGTGTCCAATCGGATCAGGTCATCTGGGGGACCCCGCCTTATGTCGCGCCGGAGAGACTAACGAACGAGCGGGAAGACGTTCGCAGCGATATTTACAGCCTTGGCGCGACTCTGTTTCATGCGGTTGCGGGCAGACCGCCCATCGACAGCAGCACAAGTTCCGCCGTGGAGTTGCGCGAACTAAAGCAGCATCCGCTAGATCTTCGGACGGTGGCGCCGGAGGTATCTGCGTCGACCGCGCGCGTTTTGCAGCGCATGATCGCGCCTGAGCCGGCGCAGCGGTTTCCCTCCTACGACGATCTTTTGACAGAGTTCGATGCGGCGCGCCGGCAACTGGAGATTGCAACTACGCGACGCTCTTCGCGCTCGTCTTTTGGCCGCCTTTTTTGGCGCTGAAACTATCGAAAGTGACGAGCGGGCGATTTAGCTCAGGCAGGTACGTCACTTCGTGCCAGCCGTCGGTCGCAAAATGCCATGGGGTCATCCGGAAAAACCGCCCGCGCTATCGGAGTTAAATGCAAAACCGAGGCTGAACAAATCGCGTGTGTAAGAGTCAGATTTTAGACCGAGCGTTGCCACAAAGCCCCTTTGGCACGATGTTTCGCTCTCATGGCACAGAACCCGCCACCACCAACATTTCCTTCGCCGGAAGAGCTGAAGACCAAGATCACCGAATTCATGAAACAGAATTTCGGCGATCGTGTGTCGGTCGCGACTATTGCCGAGCCGGAGCCGGTGACGGCGGAAGAAGATGACAAGCAGGAACCAACCGAGCACGAGGAATTTGAGTTCAATCTTCTACCCCGCGACATCAAGGCGCATCTCGACCGGTTCGTGATTAAGCAGGAGGAAGCGAAGAAGGTGCTGGCGATTGCGGTTTGCGATCATTACAACCACGCGAAAAACCTGCGCCTGCTCGAGAAAGAAGATCCGAAACGCGCCCAGGAGATCGAATACATCAAGCAAAACGTGATATTGGTTGGACCAACCGGCGTTGGAAAAACCTATCTCATCAAGCACATTGCGGATCTGATCAAAGTGCCGTTCGTGAAAGCGGACGCGACAAAGTTTAGCGAGACCGGCTACGTCGGTGGCGATGTTGAAGATTTGGTGCGCGAGTTGGTGCATAAGGCAGATGGGGATGTGAACCTGGCGCAGTTCGGAATCATCTACATCGACGAGATCGACAAGATCGCTTCGACGGGAAATTTGATAGGGCGCGACGTGAGCGGACGCGGCGTGCAGACCACACTATTGAAGTTAATGGAGGAAACGGAAGTGCCTGTTCGCAGCATGAACGATCTCCAGGCTCAACTACAGGCTGCGTTCGAATTCCAGCGGCGCGGTAAAGCCAGACGCGACACGATCAATACACGCCACATTCTTTTTGTTGTAAGCGGGGCATTCGAAAAGCTGAAAGAACAGGTGGCTCGACGCGTTCGTCAGGGCCAGATCGGATTCAGCGCGCAACCGATGGAAGTGATGGATAACGAACTGTTCCAGTACGTCACCACGCATGATTTTATCGAGTACGGGTTCGAGCCGGAATTCATTGGGCGTTTGCCGGTGCGCGTCGTCTGCGAGGAACTCGACGCGAACGATCTCTTCGACATCATGAAGTATTCCGAGGGGAGCCTGCTGCGGCAATACGAACGCGCGTTTCGGGCCTACGGCATCGAGATCAGTTTCGATGACGAAGCCTTGCGCCTGCTGGCACAAGAGGCAGCGAAGGAAAGAACCGGTGCGCGCGGCTTGTTGACCGTATTTGAAAAGCTGTTTCGCGATTACAAGTTCCATTTAGCCGGCTCGGGTCTGACCCAATTGCGCGTCACGGCAGCGCTGGTGCAGGAACCGCAACGTGTCCTCGATCAGTTAATGGCCGAGGGACACAAGCTCGAAACGCAAATGCTCGAAGCCGGCGCGCGTGAATTCGCCGACAAATTTAGCAAGGAGCATGGATTGGAACTTGTTTTCGACGAGAGCGCGGTGCGTCGTCTGGTTGAGCGTGCGCAAGCCGAACGCATGACCATGGGCGACCTTTGCGCGCACTTGTTTAAGGATTACCAGTTCGGTTTAAGCTTGATAAAAAAGAATACGGGAAAAACGACGTTTGTTCTTAACGAAGCGGCGATCGACGCTCCGGATCGATTCTTGAGCGAGCTTGTTGTGCAATCGTATTACCCGGCTGCAAAGGCGCAACAGGCCTGATCATCTATGAAGCGTTCGGTCATCACAGCGCTCATCATCGGCATCGGGGTTGCCCTCGTTGTTGGGGCTTTGCATTTCACCAAGTCGATGGCGGGTTTCGAGAATGCGACGGCACAACTCGTTGGCGACTATGCGGATGCGACAAGAGTCGTCGGCGACAAGTGGCAATGCGTCTTTGTGCTGCTGGTTGCTCTAGGTACTGCCTGGATCAGCCTGACCAACCTCGGAGGCGTGGGACGATGGCGCAGCCGTTTGTTGGTCGGTCTGTTGCTGGTCGAACTATTTGGTCTTGCGTGGGTCTGTT
>JBLMXD010000134.1:0-2522 GCA_050257575.1 Alphaproteobacteria bacterium
TCAACACGGCTTGTCAGCAAGAGGTGATTATTCGGCCAGCTCTTTCGCCGGGCGTGGCTCGCGGTCAGGAATGTTTCCATTCGGCAACCGCCACGTGCGCTGTGCACGAAATGGCAACGCCAAGAGTTTGCCTAGCGTAAGCTCGTGCTCCTCCCGATAGGCTGCTACACCGATCGTGATTGCATCCTGGGCCACATCGCGTCTCAAGGTCCCATGCAGCTTGTCCCACCAGCAGAATATCGTGCCCCAGTTTGAATTCGTTTCGCGCTGGACGATCGAATGATGAATGCCGTGCATCCGGGGAGTGACCAGGACAAGGTTCAAAATCCGCTCGACCCAAATTGGCAGACGCCAGTTCGAATGATGAAAGAGCGTTTCGGCCTCAAAGGTCATGAAGAACACAACAAACATGATCGGGCCGATTCCGAAGAGCACCACCGCTAGCGAGAGAAAACCGATGGAAAGGACCATCTCGCCAAAATGAAAGCGCGCGGCCGTGCTTACATCGAGGTCAAGATCGGTGTGATGCACGTTATGAAATCGCCAGAAAAGCGGGACCATGTGCATGGCCCAGTGCCACCACCAATACGCGTAGTCCATCAAGAGGAATGTTGCGATCACAACTGCCCAGGTCGGAAGGTGCACCCAATTCAATAATCCGACGTTTCGATCTCGTGCCCAGATTGCGAGTGCAATGGGAACAGGCAACATCGCCAGACGCGCGATAGCAAAGGCGGGAAGCGACAGCGCAAAATTGCGCACCAGCCGCTGTAAGACGCCAAAATGTTCCCGCCGCAGTGGAAAACGCCATTGTAACCACAGTAACGCAATAAATACGCACATCAGCAGCAGGTTACCGACGTAATCAATCTGAGGAATTTTTGGCATGAAGTTTCACGCGATATTTTGCAGCGAGTTTATAATCGGGGGATGCAACAGCAACCTTCCGTGAGAAATTATGGAAAACTTTCGCGAGGTTTAAGAATGAATTAAGAATCAGGAAGCTTTCTAGCGCCGGTTGCGATACTCATTTATGAAAAAGCACAATCCTCAGAACAACGTTCCGTTAGTTCTTGAGTTCAAGGCACGGCTAT
The DNA here is from genome assembly GCA_050257575.1 of Alphaproteobacteria bacterium. Lineage (GTDB taxonomy): Bacteria > Verrucomicrobiota > Verrucomicrobiia > Chthoniobacterales > UBA10450 > Udaeobacter. The sequence goes on from JBLMXD010000134.1 coordinate 1,095, forward strand.
TTCGACATCCGAACGCGGCGAAGGCTGGTGGTTCCGGAACCTTGCTGCTCGATGTGCCGGACGTCGTAAGCAAAAAAGCGCACTCAAGCGGAATGACTACCGTCGAAGGTACTATTAACGGTCATCCCTTCCGGGGAGCACTGGAACCCAGCATAGCCGGAGGCCATTGGCTGCCTGTAAATAAAGCCATGCGAGAGGGCGCCGGTGCCGACGCAGGCGACACCGTGCAATTAGCCATACTCGAACCGGCACCGGAACCGGCGATGCCTGTCGATCTGCGGGTTGCTCTGAGCGCTTCGAATAAAGCGACGACGCTGTGGAAAGACCTCACGCCCATCGGTCGCACCGATTGGATCCGTTGGGTCGAGTCGGCCAAACAACCTGAGACCCGCACCCGCCGAATCACACGGACCGTCGAACAGCTTTCCGAAGGGAAACGACGCCCTTGTTGCGTGAACGTCTATGAATTCATGATGCGCCACATTCCGACTAATGTGAACAGGCGAGAAAAACAATGAGGAGTTCCGAACCGGACCCGCAAAGTTCATCGTGAAATGCAGGTTTCAATTATTGTTCCGGTTTTTAACGAGGCGCCGTTGATACAGACATTTCTCAGGCATCTGCGCGAGCGCGCGCCCGGGGCGGAAATCATTGTTGTCGATGGCAGAAGCACCGACGGCACGGACAGTCTCGCACTAGAGTTCTGCGATCAGCTTGTCCGGAGCAGCGAACGCTGTCGTGCGACACAAATGAACGCCGGCTCCCGAATGGCAAGCGGCGACATTCTCTGGTTCCTGCACGTGGACGCCCATGTGCCGCCAAAATGTTTGACTGAGATTGGCGACATTATGCGGGATCCGGGAGTGGCCGGCGGATTTTTTCGCATCCGTCTGCCGACACCGGCGGTGTATCGATTGACCGACAGTTTCGCGCATCACGCCGGTCTCTTGCTGGGTATTCGATGTGGCGATCATGGAATTTTCTGCCGACGCGCTGTGTTTCTCGACATCGGCGGATTTCCGAACGTGCCTCTAATGGAGGATGTGGAATTCTTTCGCCGGCTTCGCCGCAGCGGGCGCGTGTTACATAGCGACAAGCGAATCATGGCAAGCCCCCGTCGTTACGAGGCAGTGGGGCCGTTCCGCCTGACGTTCGCCTACGGGTTGATAGCAACGCTTTACTTTTTAGCGGTGCCTTTGCCCGCGCTCGCGAGGATTTATCAGCGAACGTGTTGCACCACGAACAAGTCAGTCGGCCTGTTGAGGTCGTCGACTTGAACTGAAGAAATTCATCCTCCTGCTACCTGGCTCGCTCTCGCTGCCTCGGGATCAACGGCGATATTTCAAGATTTTGATCCTTCCAACTTGCTCAGATTGATCGAGTGAGTCCTATTTGGGCGCGATGAGCAGTTTACAGCTCGGAGTGAAC
>JBLMXD010000135.1:0-12052 GCA_050257575.1 Alphaproteobacteria bacterium
CGAAAAGCGTGCGAGGCGCTCGCTGCATATCTCTCAACGGAGCGGCCGAAACTTGTGAAGCAACGCACCGGGAGCGAAATTTTTCTATCAGAGAGAGGCACAAAATTAACAACTGCGCGGATTTGGCAGATCGTGAAGAAACATGCACAGCGTGCCGGACTGGAAAAAAACGTGTACCCTCACCTGCTGCGGCACAGTTTCGCGACTCATTTGCTCGGAAACGGCGCCGATCTGCGCATTATCCAGGAGATGTTAGGTCACGCAGACATTTCCACCACGCAGGTGTACACACATGTCGACCAGCAAAGGCTCAAGGCCGTGCATCGGCAGTTTCACCCACGCGCGTAGCAATTGAACGGGTGGTGGGTTTTGGGTATTCCCGGGATTTGTGTTGATCCACCATCCGTCATCGAGTATCCAGCATCCACTTTTGTGACGCCGTTATTTCTATGAAGCGAATCTTGTTGCTTTTGATCGCACTCACGGTCGCTGCGCTTGGAGGTTGGTACTATTGGAATTTTTTCCAGAAGATCTCCAGCGCCCCCATGGCGACACTGCTACCGCAGGAGACAATTTTTGTAGCACACGTGCCGGATTTTAACCAGGCCATGGATGAATGGCGGCATTGCGACATATATCAACTGTACCGCGAGCCTGCGGTGCAGGATTTTTTGCACAAGCCGCTGGGAAAGGTCCCGAAAAGTGATGCGGCGTCTCAAACGCTGGGGGAAATCGAACAGCTCGCACCGAAAAATGCCTTCATCGCCTTGACCTCGATCGAAAACAATAATCCGAAGCTCGTGGGCGGCTTCCGCTTTCGTGGGAACAAGGAAGAAGCACAGCGAATCATAGAAAAGTGGCGCTCGGCGTTATGGGGCCAAAACTCGACCATTGAGACTGAGAAAGTACAATACCAACGTCATGAGATCGAGGTGGCCAAGGCGGGCACGTTCAGTGTGGCGACCGCGTACGATCCTCCCTGGTTTTTCGCGGCCACAGACGTGCCGGAGTTGCAGCGCTTGCTCGATCGTGCCGATCGCCGCGGATCAAACTCAGAGAACACTCTGAACAATGACCCTGCTTATCGCGCAGCCATTTCGCATCGACCCTCTAACTACGCGGCATTTTTCTATCTCCAACCAAAAACATTTTCGCAGCGACTAGCAGCGTTACGGGCGGCTGTCGGCTCAACTCCCGCTCCCGGTGATGGCACGCTGCTCGAAAAAATGCGAAGCGTCGCCGGCTCAATGCGCTTCGAGGATGGAAAAATACACGACGTGCTTTTTTTGGGCATGCCAAAGCTGGAGCAGGATACTACGCTCACGCGTTCGTCGGTTTCGCTCGGCAGTAAGGAGACATTTTTTTATTTGGCGATGTTACTCAATCTCGGAGACAAGATGGACACGCTAAACCAGGCGGCGGCTTTTGCAGGGACAAAGGTTTTTCAGGCGCTTAGTGATAGCGGCATCACCGCCGCCGATTGGAAAGCGGCATTCGGAACCGAGTTAGGGTCGCTGGCGGATTGGCCTTCAGGCGACCACTGGCCGGCATTGCTAGTGACCGTGCCCGTCACGGACGCGGCCAAGGCCGGAAACATCGTAGAAGCTATTTTGCACGCCGACGATGAAGCGAGCTGGTCGAAAACGGAGAAAGACGGGGTTCGGTATTTTTCAAAACAATCGGCCGAAAGTTTTGTTGCAATCACGCCTACCATCGGCCTGTCCGATCGAATTCTGATCGCGGGTTTAAATCCGGTCTCGGTGGAGGAGACAATAAAACGCAGCGCCAGTAACTCGTCTGAATTTGCAGAGTCCAAAGCCTATAAGTCAGCAGCACACCTGCTGCCCGCGCCCACCAACTTCTTTGCCTACGTTGACACCGCGCTGTTGTATTCGCGCCTCGACGCTTCGCTGCGCCCGATGCTTTTAATGGCTGGGGCATTTATCCCCGCCGTCGCGGACTCTATCGACCCCGGCAAACTGCCAGCAGCTGAAGTTATCACCAAACATTTGAGCCCTATTGTCACTTCGCAGCGATACGACGGCGATGGTTACATAGCTGAGTCAATCGGACCCATTACTCTGGACCAATTAGGGCTAGGCGTTGCAATCTTAAGCGGCTTCGGGGCGGCCGCCCGACATAGTGGGTCTGGTCTCCCTGCTACCGCAATACCATCGGCATCCAGCCCATCTCCAACGCCTTAAGAACCGGGTATATTGATTGTTCCCTACCCAACATTCGAATTGCTAGCTGTGCCATTCCGGCGCGCTTTGATTTCCTAACGAAACCAGAAGAAAACTGCTGCAATTTGTTAAAAATCTGTTATTTTTGCTGCCCTTATGGCTATTCTAAAGAAAAATGCATTCTCCCGTCGTGTTCCTGATCTGGTAACAGAGGAGCTGGTTGCTGTCCTCTCCAGGCGTTCTTCGTTCGAGTTTAAGCAGTTGTTCGACATCGTGCATGAGAATCTGCGGGCGCGAAATGCTGCCAGCGGCGGCGAGGAAATGCTGCGGTTGCGGGCCTATGAGAAATTGCAAAATCTCGTGGCACGCGGTGCCGTTAAAAAGAATGGGAAGAAATACAAGGGCCTGCCGTCAGCTCTGGCTCAGGCGATTGCTCAGCAGAATGGTCATCTGGCTGGTGTAAAGTAAGTTGGCCTTTCACAACGAACCGGATTCAGCCGAAGTTTCCGAATGCTCCGCGACTATTTGCCGGTGCTCCTGCAAATCATCGTTGTCGCTTTATTTGCAGTCTCCGCCCTGTTGGTCAGCATCCTTGTAGGTAAACGAGGAAAACGCACTCGAGCCAAGGACACCGCCTATGAGTGCGGGATGATTCCTCAAGGCGAACGCCAGCCGCGTTTCAGTGTTAAGTTCTATCTGGTAGCCATGCTTTTTATTCTGTTCGATCTCGAGATTGTATTCATGTATCCGTGGGCGGTTGTGTATCGGGACGCGATCAAGCAAGGCAGCACGATATTCTGGAGTATGTTCAGCTTTATTTGCATCCTTATGGTTGGCTACGCCTACGCGCTGAAAAAAGGCGCGCTCGATTTCAGAAAGTAATTAGCTTCCTCTGACTTCTTCCGCAGCTCCCCGGCTTCTGCCGCTTACCCTGGTGGTAAGCGTGCTTCTTTGGGTGTTCACTACTACCGGCGGGCGACAGGTTTTTGTCCCGGAAATCCTTGGTGGCGCTTACGATTCCCAGGCCGAACATTTTCTTCGTGGGGATGTGGACGTCGATGTGGACGCGATCAGACATGAATCAATGGTCGTGGATGGAAAGGTGCGAATGTACTTTGGACCATTCCCGGCGTTTCTTCGCATTCCATTAAATTTTCTCTATCCGCCCGGACATGGAAAATGGTCACGGATTTCAGGCTTTTGCGCAGGGTTAGTCGCCCTATTTGCGTTTGCCGGATTGGTGCGCATGGCTTTGCTTTCCTCGCCTTTGGCGTCACGTGCGCGCAACTGGGTGGGAAACGCGTCCGTATTCGGATTCGCGTTTGGCTCTCCATTGTTGCTGTTGCTTGGCAATCTTTCCATTTATGACGAAGCCATCATTTGGGGATTCGCATTGTCGCTGGCCGCACTTTTTTTTGCATTCTTAGCGCGGCGCGCCGAGGGCACCGCACTAACAACCACCTTACTCGGATTTTCCTTCTGTGCGGGTGGCGCACTGCTCTCTCGCGTTACCTTCGGCGTGCCTTTTCTCCTGATCGCCCCAATTCTTGCGCTGGGAATCCAGCGGGAAAAACGACTAACTAATCTTAGCGCCCTCTTTCTCCCAGTGAGCGCCGCTGTTCTATTCTACCTTTGGCTAAGTCACGCCAGGTTTGGCAACTTTCTAGGCACATATTTTGATTATTATATCAACTCGAGGGATACCACCTTCGTCCACAAGTTCGGAGTATTCAGCCCTCGACGAATCCCGTACAGTGTCGCTGACTACTTCAATCTGCGTTTGCCAGCCTTTCAGCACGAACCGCCTTTCCTGGTAGTAGGTCGTCATGACTATGCCTACAGTTCCCTTTTTCTGAATCCTTTTAGCGAGGTGTACATCTCTTTGCTGTGGTCTTCACCATGGCTGATTTTTGGAGCAATTATGGGAATAATCTGTCTCTTCCGAGACAAAAGTGTCGGCTTATTCGAGCGAAGCGTAGCCATTGCTTTGTTCGCTCAGTGCCTCTGTATTCTCTCATTTTACGGAGTCACCCAGCGATACGCCGCAGAGCTCTTTCCATTTCTGATTTTTGCCTTCCTGTTGTTTCTGCGGAGCGGCCGGTGGTCATATCATCTGCCCTACCTCATTACCGGACTGGTTGTCGTCTCGGTTGTCATTAATTCGCTCACCACGGTTTCGTGGTTGCTGGACTCTGATCTGAACGTACCTAAGGAAACGCGCTCCCAATGGAACGAGTTTCTAGGTCGAACCTCACGCCGCTGAGGCAATTTCCCGTTCGGATGACTACGGCGAATCGGAGCGTCTGCAAATCGTCCGCTGAAAACGCGACGGGTGACATCCACTGGACAACGTGGTCGAATCTTTCACGTTCCATTTTCGATGATCACCACGCGTCTGTAGCAACTGAGCGCAAATGAAATACTTTATCACCGGTGCCGCCGGATTTATTGGGAGCAACCTTACCGACCATCTTCTCGCGGAAGGACACGAGGTCGTTGGTTGGGACGACTTTTCGACCGGTCAGGAGCGCTTCGTAGAAAATGCGCGCCGTTACAAGAGCTTTAAGCTCATAAGAGGCGACAATCTCGACCTAGAAGGCCTTAGGTCTGCGATGCGAGGCTGTGAGCAAGTCCTTCACTTCGCAGCAAACGCTGATGTGCGCTTCGGACTCGAGCACCCCTCCAAAGACGTTCAGCAAAATATCCTAGCTACATTTCACGTGTTGGAAGCTATGCGACATAACGATATAAGGACGATCGTTTTCGCGTCGACGGGATCAGTCTATGGCGAATCGTCGGTAATACCAACACCCGAGGACGCACCGTTCCCAAGACAGACTTCTCTATACGGCGCCAGTAAGCTTGCGGGAGAAGCGCTGATCGATGCCTATTGCGAAGGATACGGTTTCCGGGGATTGATTTTTCGTCTAGTCTCGATTTTGGGCGAACGCTACACCCACGGACACGTCTTCGATTTTTGCCGTCAACTGCTGGACCATCCCGAGCGTCTGGAAGTGCTTGGGGACGGAAACCAGCGGAAGAGCTACCTGTATGTGGGGGATTGTATCGCAGCGGTGCTACACGCAATGCGATTGCGATTCAAGGCCGGAGCTGAAAGCGGCAGCGAGATTTACAACCTTGGCACGACCGAGCACTGCCGGGTGGTTGATTCTATTGAATGGATCTGCAGAGAGCTTGATCTTGACCCAAAGGTTTGTTTCGGCGGCGGACGGCAGGGCTGGATCGGTGATAATCCATTTATTTTTTTGGATACGACGAAAATTGAGAAGACCGGTTGGCACGCAAAAGTCCGTATTCGTGATGGCGTAGCGCGCACCGTTCGTTGGCTTCAGGAAAATCGCTGGGTTTTTGCCACGCGTTAGTTGAACGCGAATCAAGAACATGCTGTGATGCTGAAGCTACCACAACGTTTATGAGTCTGGCATCAGTCGCTTCCGCGCCGGGCGGCCAATCCGCCGGGGCCACTGCGGACACACCATGCTTTGCTAACATCGGGCAATGTCCTGTCTGCAGCGGCGACCGCGTACATTACTCATTTTCGCTTCAAAAGGTGCGGGTCGTGCAGTGCAGCGACTGTGGCTTCAGTTTTTGCGCCGAATCGAGTTCCGCGCCTTCAGCGAATGCAGCCGAGACACTTGAGTCTACGGCACAGCGAAACGGTTTTATCTCTACCGTGTTAAACCACCTTGTCGAGCGCATGAAAATCGACATCTCATCAGTCGAACTGGCTGATTGGGATACGGACGGTAGCGTCCGCCTCACGTCATGGCGAAGTGATTCGGGAAAATCTTGCACTCATCCGCCAGAAGACCGGCGGCAAAAGCGAGTCATCGTCTCGGTGGGTCAGCTCGAAGCTTTTTGGGACCCAATGAAATCACTGAGTTCTCTGTATAGCCAAATAGAAGGAGACGATATCGTTGTTTTCGTTTTCTCGGACGTGCAGCGCCTCGGAGCGAACATTGGTACGCGGGAGTGGGAACGGTTGATCGACGAGCGTGCCGCGTACCTTGACGCACAAACCGCGATTAAGGTTCTTTTTCGAGCAGGGTTTCGTATCAAAGGTGCGCTTCGGCTTAAAAACAGGAGCCATGTAGCTATTGTTGCCACCCGCCGAGAACTAAAGAAACCGTTGCTCTCCGTTATTATTCCTGTTTTCGATGAAGCCGCCACAGTCAAAACTGTGATCGACTCCGTGCTGGGCATCCACTTCGACGACGCCCAGGTCGAACTTATTGTGGTAGAAAGCAATTCTAACGACGGATCGCGGGCGATTGTTCAAGCTTATGCCGATCATCCGCGAGTGACCTGCATCTTTGAGGATTCCCCGCAAGGAAAAGGCCATGCCACTCGCCTCGGTCTTCGCCACGCACGCGGAGATATTGTGGTCATTCAAGACGCAGACCTGGAGTACGACTTCGAGGATTACCATTCGCTGGTTGATCCCATTCTACGAGGGAGGGAAGCGTTTATTCTGGGTTCGCGTCACGGTGGCCGCCATCACTGGAAGCTGCGCCGCTTCACCAAGCCGCTATTGGCCAAGGCCTATAACACCGCACACGTGCTCGTCACAGCCTATATCAATGTTCTCTTTGGTCTGCACTTGCGGGACCCACAAACGATGTTCAAGGTGTTTCGACGGGATTGCATAGAAGGAATCGAATTCTGCAGCAACTATTTCAACTTTGATTACGAATTACTTCTTAAGATTGTCCGAAAGGGTTACAAGCCGCGCGAAATACCGGTGAATTATCGATCGCGGTCGCACGCCGAAGGAAAGAAGATTCGAATGTGGCGCGATGCCCCGCTCGGCCTTTGGACAATAACAAGGTTGCGTTTTACGCCGTTGTCCAAATTCCTTCTGTTTGGTGAGCCTGTTGAGTGATTAGTCTTCGCGTTGAGCACGTACGATCATAGTACGCTCTCCATTGCGAATCTCGCTCGGTTGAGGCGGGACTGATCGCGCTTCAGAGGACGCGCCGCGCTTCCGCAGAGAGTCGGCGTTCCGCGGGGCCGAACGCCAACGGACATGCGAGCGCCTGTTCGATTAGCAGCCGGCCGGCGGCAAGGTCGCCGGCATGGCAGAAGATCATTCCAGAATGCAGGAGCAAAGCCGGACTCTTGTTGCCTGATTGCACCGCCTGCCGGGCGAGATTTTGCGCTTCGGCATTTTGCCCATTGCGGAAGAACGCCCAGGCCAGAGTATCAGCAGCGAGCGCGTCCTGCCGCACCGTCCAATCCAGACGCGCGAAGCGCAGGCCCTCCGCAACGTTGCCCTCTTCCAAACAGAACAAGGCGAGCGGGCGGAACTGATCTTTCGCGCCAGCTCGTTGCGCCGCTAGCATCGCGTCACGCGCTTTCGTGCGTTCGCGTTTCGCAGCGGCGGCTTGCTGACATGCATCAAGGGCTTCACCCAAACCGAGGCGGTAGACAGGCGAGGCATTCTTTTCGAGGAGCTCGCGAAACATTCGCGTTGCTTCCGGCCAGAGTCCCTGCGCAGCGTGCCACTCAGCGAGATGTTCGCGAGCGAAGCGGTAACCGGGCATGATTCGCAGTGCCCGTTCGTAGGCGTCGCGCGCGTCCTGTATTTCGCAATTCGCGACGTGCAGCGCACCGATGCGCACCTCCGCCCAGGCAAGGATGTTTGGCGAAAACTTGCTGCGCGCCGCAGCATCACGTGCCTCGCACATGGCTTCGAGCGCGCCGTGCAGATCACCCTGGTATTCACGTAAGGCGGCGAGGCGGGAAAGCGCATGAAAGCCCCGCTGCGCCTTTAGCATTGCCTGCAGATCTTTGTCGGCGGCTGCAACATTGCCGAGCGCGAGGTGAATATCGAAAACCGTCCCTGCCGCCTCGATATCCGATGGCATCGCGCGCAACGCTTCCTGCGCATGCGGCAGCGCCTCGGAGAAGTGATGGCGCTCTGACAAAGTCATCGCCAGGCCGAGCAGTGCCTCGAAGTTCGTCTGATATCGGAGCGACTGTCGCAGAGCGGCGACCGCTTCCTCCCAGTCCCGCGTCTTCCCAGTTTCGCGATAACGGTCGAGATAAGCCAGCCCAAGCCGCGCGTAGATCGGGTAAGTGGTGGGGCCACCAGTTCGTGCCCGGTAAAACGTGATCCGCTCCGCAGCGGTCTTGGTGCTGGGGCGTTCGTTCGCCGATGCCGCAGCAATCACCGACGCACTGAGAAGAAGAGCAAGGCCGGCCCGGATGGGACCAGCCGTCATTGCGGCGGATGAGGCGGCGCGAGATACGGGAACGTGCTCAGAAACGGCACGTCGTTCTCACTTGGAAACGGAAAGTCGTTCGCCAGCACGCGCGGGTCGCCGACAAGGTCCACAACATCATCGACGAGCGCACGGCCGTTGGGATAGGCTGCCGGCCGGGCAGTATCGTAAATCATCACGTCGGGCGGGACGTGCAATTGCCGCTGTTGAAGACGCGGAGGAATCATGTTTAACGCATTGTTTTCGGGAAACATGGAGCGCAAGGAGCGCCCAACCAAGTCTTGAAACGGCGAATCCGCATCTTCGCCCGCGGCAGTAGCCCAGATGAGCAACGTGCTCTGCGTCACTGCAACTGCAGCGAGTGGCACCTCGAGCACGATTGAGGCGACGTTCCGCCCGATGCGCGGTCCGCGGATGAACGGATCATCCCGCAGTCCGGCAAAAAAATTCAGGATCGGCACAGACGAGTTGGGAGCGCCGCGGACGATTGTATTCACGCGCGGTCGCCCGTCGGTTCCAAAGTTAATCCGAAAGGTCACATCCTCGTGAATGCGTTCCGGATTCAGGATCGTGCCACCCATGCCGTATGGATCGGAGGGACTGACGGCTGCGTTTTGGTCGATATTGATCTCGAACGTGATGTCGCTCGGGAAGATGTAGCTGGAAGCGCTCGGCGGGATGGCGGGATTCATCGACAGCGCGATGACTAGGCGATCGCCAACAGTAAACGCGTGCAGGTCCGTGAGGTTCGCATCCTGTCGAGCAACGCCGTTGATCGAGGGAACATCAGAATGATCCGAAGCCGCTAATGGAAGAACGCCGGCGAAGAAGAGCGCGAGGCCGAGTACACCTGACGAATGGCGATAATTCATAAAGCAAGCGCTTACCGAAAACGCATACACGGCACAAGCGCAAAATGCGCCGGCCAACGTGGCGACCGGGAGCGAACTGCGTTCTTGCGGGACATATGAGCCAGGACGTCTATTGGCTGCCAGTGCAGTGCGAACAATCCATCAGACAGAATAATGGGTTTGGCGTTCAACACGTCAACTGGACAAGGTTGGTCAACTCTTTCATCTTTGCGCTCGCGAATGATCATCACGCGTTCTCCACTACGTATTTCCCTCGGCGGCGGCGGGACTGATCTGCCTTCGTACTATCGCAACCACGGCGGATTCCTAATAGCTGCCGCAATCGACAAGTATGTTTACATCACCGTTCATCGCCGGTTTGTGGAAGGGTTTTTGCTGAAGTACTCCCATCTCGAGGAAGTAGGCAGCATTGACGAGATAAAACACCCGATCATCAAGGAAGCACTCAAGTTAGCCGGGGTGCAAGAGCGCAACCTGGAGATCGCAAGCATGGCTGATATTCCCGCCGGGTCGGGACTTGGCTCATCCGGCAGTTTCACGACCGCGCTGCTCAAGGCGCTCCACACGTTGCGCAAAAATCTTGTCCATCCGGCTGAACTGGCCGAACAGGCCTGTTGTATCGAGATGGAAAAATTGCGGGAACCAGTAGGTAAACAAGATCAATACATTGCTGCCTATGGCGGGATCACCTGCTTTGAGTTTCTCCCGGACGGTCGCGTACGGGGGTCACCGCTTAAGATTTCCGAAAAAACATTACTCGAGCTGGAAGACAACTTGCTGCTGTTTTTTACAGGCTACACGCGCTCGGCCTCAAAGATTCTGCAGGAACAGAATGATAAGAGTACGCGATCAGATGACGCAATGATTGAGAACCTGCATTTCGTGAAAGAACTCGGCCGGCAAAGTCAGCGTGCGTTGGAGGCTAACAATCTTCATGAGTTCGCGCGACTGATGGATGTGCACTGGCAGCGAAAAAAAGAACGCTCGGCCGCTATGACGAACGACTTCATCAACGAATCTTATGATGTCGCGACAGCCAACGGCGCGTTGGGCGGAAAATTGATTGGCGCCGGCGGTGGCGGTTTTCTCATGTTCTATGCCGAAGATAAAGCTCGTCTCCGTCATGCAATGCACGAAAGAAGGCTGCCGGAAGTGCGTTTTCGCTTTGAACCTGAGGGCACCAAGGTTCTGATTCAGTGAGGGCGATCGTGGAAAAAAATGAATTGGCGGACTGGCCCGTGGCCATCCTCGCGGGCGGACTTGCAACTCGATTGCGGACGGCGACTAAAAACGTGCCCAAGGCGCTGTTAAATGTTGCAGGTGAACCGTTCCTCGTTCATCAATTGCGGCTTCTGCGTTCAGAAGGCTTTCGCAACATTGTGCTTTGTGTAGGCCATTTGGGTGAAATGATCGAGCGGAAGATCGGCGACGGAAAGAAGCTCGGCTTGCGAATCAGGTATTCGTTCGATGGACCAACGCTTCTCGGCACCGGCGGTGCGCTAAAGCGCGCCGTTCCCATGCTTGGTGACTCATTTCTGGTTATTTACGGAGACTCATACATGCCGTCCGATTATGCCGCGATCGTACAAGCCTTTATACGAAGCGAGAAACCAGCCTTAATGACCGTCTTGGAAAACGGAGGCCGTTGGGATACGAGTAATGTCTGGTTTGAAGGCGGAGAGATTCTCCGTTACGACAAGAAACGGCAGATTCCGGAGATGCGTCATATCGACTACGGCATCGCCGTCTTGAGCACAAAACTGTTCACCATATTTTCCGACAAAATAGCGTTCGACCTGGCTGATGTTTATTCAAGGCTTGTATCCGAAAAACAAATGGCCGCGTACGAAGTGAAACAGCGATTCTACGAGATCGGCTCGCCGACGGGACTTGCGGAACTTGATTCCCTGTTGCGGCACAAAGCACTCTCCATTCCGGCATGAGTTACTCGAAAAAACATCTGAGCGAGGCGGTTGAAATCATCTCCAAGCTTGATCCGGCACTTTGCGAAAAGGCGGTCGAACTACTCGCAGCCGTGCGGGCACGGGGGGGCCGGCTTTTTATCCTGGGAGTGGGAGGAAGTGCGGCGAACGCTTCTCATGCAGTAAATGATTTTCGCAAACTGGCCGGTATCGAATCCTATGCGCCAACGGACAACGTCTCGGAGTTGACCGCACGCACCAATGACGACGGATGGCAGTCGGTTTTCGCCGAATGGCTTAACGGAAGCCGAATCAACCAAAACGACGCGGTTCTGGTCTTATCGGTCGGAGGAGGCAACATGGAAAGGAATATCAGTGCGAATTTGGTCGCAGCGCTTCAGTTGGCGAAGGAACGGGGCAGCCGAATCCTGGGAATTGTCGGTCGCGATGGAGGTTACACCGCTGAAGTGGCAGATGTGGCAATTGTGATCCCGACGGTTAATTCCGCGAACGTCACGCCGCACACCGAGGCATTCCAAGCCGTTGTCTGGCATCTGTGGGTCTCTCACCCCGCTCTGAAAACGGCGGAGACAAAATGGGAAAGCATGAAGTAGGGCAACGCGCGGTATTTCTCGATCGCGACGGCGTCCTCAACCGGGTCATTATCCGAAACGGACAACCGTATCCCCCGTCCTGTGTTCAGGACTTCGAACTTTATGGCGATGTAGCAGACGGATGCGCGCGACTGAAGGCCGCGAACTTTCTTCTGATTGTCGTGACAAACCAACCCGATGTTGGTCGAGGGACGCAAAATCGCGAAATCGTCGAGG
>JBLMXD010000136.1:0-5959 GCA_050257575.1 Alphaproteobacteria bacterium
ATCCCCGCAGGAAAAGACAATCCCAAAAATGGCAAAACGCGTTCCGCGGTTGCGCGGTGACACTGCACGACATTTTCATAAAAGAGAACAAGAGGCTCGATTTGGTTCTCGCGAAAATAATTTGACCACTCGGCTTCGTGGGTCTCGATGCGTTTGCACCACTCGTCAATTACCTTGAAGTCGAACTGCGGTGTGACGCCAGATTGCGATGTGATTCCGACCCTTCGTGCCCAAACGCCTGTCTGGCATGCTATCGCCCATGAGACCGCTTGTTCGACTCGATTTCGTCGGCGCATCCAGATGTATTTCGGCCGGCTGAAAACTTCAGCGAGCAGTCCCGCTCCGGAGAATCTATTGTACCCCGGAACTTCCTGTAACATTTGGAGCATCCGTTGGAAATAACTCCACATCACGACAGCGCCAAAAACGCCGTTGGTCCCGGTGTTCTGCTCCAACACGGATTCGAGATAGGCGTCGCGCGATGGCACGCGCCACCGTTTTTCCCAGGTTTCTCCGGGCTTGGACAAGAAAAATTCTTCTGGCGATCCGGCGATGCCCGTGCTGCGCAGTATGCTGCAGAGCAAATGCGTACCGCTGCGCTGCGTCGAGGCAATGATGTAGGAGATTGCGGGCTTCATTTTCGGACGCGTCCGTAATGATGTGGCGAGCGTGGTGCAGTAAACCTGAATTACCAACGACTCGCTGCTCCGATGTTACAACTGCCGAGGCTGTTCGAGTAATTTAATAACGCGTTTGAGCAACCGACTGGCGCCGCCGCCATCGATGCTACGATGATCGAAACTTACCGTAATTTGGGCTTCGGTTTTGGGAACGAATTCCCCCTTTGCTTCATCCCATGATGGAACTTTTTTCCCAGCGCCGAGACCGAGCAGCAACGTTTGATCGGGCAGGGGAATTGGCGTGCCCCATTCCATTCCGAAGATCCCAAAGTTGGAGACCGTAGCGATTCCGCCGGCTTGCATGTCGGGGGAAATCCGCCGCTGTTTGCCCAGTTCGATCAGCTCCTTGTATTTTGTCGTTAGTTCGGCCAGTGAAGTTTTGTCCGCGCTACGAATGACCGGCACCATGATTCCGTCTTCCGCTTCGACCGCGATGCCAAGGTCTATCGAATTGAATTGCACAACCCGGTTCCCGACGAATTTCGCTGCTGCGCCGGGGTCTTCGGCGAGCGCAAGCGCAAGTGCGCGTAGCGCATAAAGTCCGAGGCCTGGCTTCGGATCGCGCGAGTTCCGATCTTGCAACACTGGATCCAAATTCACCGACGAACCAATCGTTGAAAGAGGACGTGTCCAGCTCCTGCGCATGGCATCCGCTACTCCAGCCCGCATCTTGGACGCTTCGTGCGCTGTTTGGCTGTCTATCTTGTGGAGAAAAGTCTCCAGGTCTCTAATTGTCACACGATTACCGGCGCCGGTTCCCATGATCCCAGCGAGATCCGCTGTGCTTAGTTGTAATTCAGCCATGCGTGCGCGCACGCGTGGTGACAGGAAAGTCGCGCCTTTCATCACTGCAGGGACGGGCAACCCTCCAGCGCGTTCGCCATCGCCATCGCGAGCAGCGATTTTTTTCTCGCGCGCTGGAGCGACTTCCTGATCGGCGCGTGCAGGGATTTCCTCCGCCACTTCCTTCTGCGGTGGAGGCGGCGTTGCATGTTTGGCGAACCGGGCAGCGTCTTGTTCGCTTGCTTCGACATAACCAAGCACCGCGCCCACTGGATAGGTTTCTTTCAGTTGCACGGCGATCCTGTCGATCTTCCCTTTGCACGGTGTGGTCACGCCCATGACGGCTTTGTTCGTCTCGACATCTATGATTTCCTGATCGTCCACAACTTCATCGCCCGGCTGGACCTTGATATCGACAATCGTGGCTTCGGCGATCGATTCGCCTAGCTGCGGCATAATAATCGGGACTTGCGGCATAGATTCTTATTCTCGAAGCAACGCGCGCGCTTTTGCGACGATATTTTTCGCGTTCGGCCGGTGCGCGCTCCAGAGGTTTGGATGATAGGGGATTGGTGTGTCCTTCGCGTTGAGACGTTGGGGTGGAGCATCAAGCAGGTGAAACCCGAGGCTGGTGATGCGCGCGATCACTTCCGCGGTCGTCCCGCCCCACGGAAACGATTCTCCAACGCAGAGCAAACGCCCTGTGCGGGCAACTGACGCAAGCACCGTATCGGTATCGAGAGGTTTTACCGTGCGCAAATCGACGACCTCGATCTCGAATCCTTCCCTGGCGAGTTCCTCCGCGGCTGCCAAAGATTCCTGTGTCATGGCGCTGTAGCTAACAATCGTGAGGTCGCGTCCCTCGCGCGCGACGCGCGCGCGACCCGTAGGCAAACCTTTGTCCGGCAATTTGTCGGCCTTGAGATGGTAATAGAGATACTTGTGCTCGCAGTAGACAACCGGGTCGTCGATTGCCACCGCTTCTATCAGCATGGTGTAGGCGTCCTCCACCGTGGCTGGTGTCATCACAATGAGCCCCGGATAGTGCGCGTAGAGCGATTCCATCGATTGACTGTGAAACGGTCCGCTGCCTTTGGTTCCTCCTGACGGCAAGCGAACAGTGATCGGTATCGACACGCCCGTTCGCCAGTAGTGCGTGCCCGCGTTATTCAGAATCTGGTTGAGGGCAACGCTCGAAAAATCTGCGAACTGCATTTCGATAATCGGCCGCATGCCTTGCATTGCCGCCCCGATGGCAGTTCCGGCAATCGCATCCTCGCTGATCGGCGTGTTTAACACGCGCCCGGGAAATTCTTTCGCCAAACCCTTGGTTGCTTTAAACGCACCGCCAAATGTCCCGCCAACGTCCTGTCCATAAATGAAAACGCGGTCGTTGTCGCGCAACAGTTTTGCCTGCGCTTCGCGGATTGCTTCGAGGTAAGTAAGGCTCATTGGTCCTTTATCATTCCTCGTCAACGTGATCTACGAGGTCGCGTGTGGATAACGCGCACCAATCTTCTTTGTTTCCCTCGGGCACGGGCTCTTTTTGGGCGGCAGCAATCGCGTCTTCAACCTGGGCAGATGCGTCCTTGCGCCATTCGGCCAATGTCTCGGGAGTTGCCAGGTTAAGATTGCGAATCGTTTCCTCCGCGACCTTTAAACAATCACGGGCAAACGGTTGACGCTTCATCTCTTCTGTCACGTAGCTGGCGTCGTCGTGTTCGCCATGACCGGAAAGCCGCAGCACAGAAGCGACTATCAACTGCGGTGGACGTCCGGAGCGCGCCCGTTTCACCGCGCTGCCAATTACATCCAGACATGCCGCCAGGTCGGTTCCGTCGAGGCTGTATCCTTCGAACCCGTAACCGATCGCGCGATCGACCAGATCGTCGCATGCGAATTCCCGATCGTTAGGCGTTGAATAGGCGTAATGATTATTTGTCGCTACAATCACGAGCGGCACTTGTTCCACGGCGGCAATGTTCATCCCTTCGTGGAACGAGCCGGTCTGCATTCCGCCCTCACCGATGCATGCAAGGCCGACGAAGTTTTTCTCTCCATTGAACCGCTTCGCCATCAATGTGCCGACCGTGACTGAAATCATGGCACCGAGATGACTGATCATCGCCAGTTCGTTGTTGCGCGGATGACCCCGGTGAATATTGCCGTCACGCCCGCGCATCGGGCCCAGGCGCGACCCCAGATAGGTGCGTGTGACATCGATCAGCGGTTCGCCAAAGGCGGATCGTCCGGCCTGATCGCGGATCAACGGCGCGAAGATGTCGCCCTTTTCTAAAAACAAACCGCACGCAACACTGACGGCCTCCTGGCCTTTTCCTATGTACACGCCGCCTGTGATCTGACCGCCACGGTACAGACTGACAAGCTTCTCCTCGAGCGTGCGTGAGAGCAGCATCCAGCGAAACGCCTCCAAAAACCGCTCGTGGGGCGGCGCTGCATTCCTTGCACCCGCTTTGCCCAGCGCCGCGGGCTCGCCTTTTTTTCTCTTTGGTTTTGCGGTTCGCCGTGCCGTCTGAAGCATCGAATCATCTTAACCAGGATCAGCAAATCCGCGCAAAGTTTTTTGCGGTTGAATACTGCACCAGTTATTGAAGCCGACGCCCCCCGGCGCCGAAATCCGACGACCCCGGGGGCGGGCCATCTCCATTATCTTCTCAAAATGACCTAGCGCATCGCGAGCGCGAGGTGCCGTTGTCTTGGTGCCTGGGTCCCGCCGTTTGAAGCTGGTTCAGCGACAGGTTGTGCGGGAGCAGAGAGTTTCACACCGACCAATTTGCTCACTCCGCGTTCTTCCATGGTCACGCCATACAGAATATCGGCCTTCGCAATCGTGCGTTTGTTGTGGGTGATGATGATGAACTGGCTTTGCTCTACAAATCGATCCAGCACGCGGATGAAACAATTAATGTTATTTTCGTCCAGCGGCGCATCCACTTCGTCGAGAATGCAGAACGGACTTGGGCGCACCATATAGATTGCAAACAGCAGGGCCACGGCTGTCATGGCGCGTTCACCTCCGCTCAACAGCGCAACGCTTTGCAGTTGTTTCCCCGGCGGCTTGGCCGTGATCTCGATACCGCAGTTGAGCGGATCATTTTCGTCCAACAGCGATAAGTCGGCGCGGCCGCCGCGAAATAGTTCTCCGAACATTTCACGGAAATTCGTCCGGATTTGCTCGAAGGTTTCGGCAAATAGTTTCCTTGTGGTGAAATTAATGCGGGCAATCACGTCGAGCAGCTCTTGTCGCGACTTTGTAAGATCGGCATTTTGCGATTCGAGGAATTTGTAGCGCTCTTCGAGTTCGTCGTACTCGTGGACAGCATCCAAATTCACCGGGCCCATGTTGTCGAGTTGCATTCGCAGCTCGGCGACAAGTTTTTCCAGGTTTGGAGGAGCGTTTTCCGGCACGCCCGGCGTCGCAGAGGTTCCGGTATCCAGTTTTTCGCTGCGCTTGAACTGTGCACGTAAAACTTTTTCAAACGCAGGCCGATCTTCTACAAACGCGCGAAGATCGAGCTGATAACTGCGCGAAATATGACCGACGAGGTTATCGATCTTCATTTGCAGCTGCGATTCGCGCACCTGTCGCTGTGCGCGCTTATCTTGTAATTCACCTAACGAGTCCCGCAGCTGCCGCAGTTCTTTCTCGCGATCGGAGATCCCGGCCAGCCGCATAGCGCGCTGGCTGGCGATTTTAGCGCGATTCGCTTCTGCTTTCTCTCGCTCGGCGGTCTGGCTTTGGATCAGCGCTTCGGACTCCTTCGACTCACTGGCATGCGCAGCCAGCTTCCGTTTGTACGTCGCGATATCCGCGTTTCGTAATCCGATCAATTCGATCAGCTCAGTATCGCGCGCGCTCATCGGTTCGCGCTGTGCGACAAGGTGTTCGTTGCGCTGACGATCGGTTGCGATAGCGAGCCGCAGTTGGTTGATTGCCTCCGTCAACTCTTGTTCGCGGGACGTCGTCTGCTTCTGTTCCGCTTGGAATGCGCCGAATTCAGTTTTCTCCTTCGCGAGTTCATCACGCACTGACTTGAGCTCCCGCTCCCGATTCGCTATCCGCTCGTCAGCTGTAGCGATCTGCCGTTCCAGCGCGGTCTTTTCCGATTGCAGATTCTCGATTTTGCGCTCGGTCTCGCTGAATTCGCGGTGAAGCCGCAACGCGATTTCAACCGCGGTCTTCATTTGATCGCATTTGACGCGCATCGAATCGCGCTCCTTCGCCAGAGCACTCTCTTGTTTTGCGAGTTCGGCAATCTCCGCCTTGCGTTCGAGCATTGAAGAGGCCCGCACTTCGGCACTGCCTCCAAACAAGATTCCTTCTGTGGAAAGATATTCGCCGGCAAGTGTGGCTATCGCGACGCCTGGCTCGCTTCGCCTGCAGTCGAGTGCCTGTTCCAGGTCCGGAAAAATGGCGATGTCGCCGAGCAACTGCCGGATCAGTGGTCGGAGCGGTTGCGGCGCTGTTAATTTGT
>JBLMXD010000137.1:0-3943 GCA_050257575.1 Alphaproteobacteria bacterium
CGGTCAACTCGGGACCATGAGTTCGTCGCGCCGGTTTAAGAAAGAGGTTAAGCCGATGAATCAAGCCAGCGAGGCCATCCTCTCTCTCAAGCCGGTGACCTTCCGATACAAGAGCGACAAAGCTGGCACACCGCAATTTGGTCTGATCGCCGAGGAAGTTGCCGAAGTGAATCCAGACCTGGTGGTGCGCGAGAAGGACGGGAAAATTTACACCGTGCGCTACGATGCTGTGAACGCAATGTTGCTAAACGAGTTCCTAAAAGAGCACAGGGCCTTCCTCGAAGAGCAACGTAAAGTGCACGAGCAGGAAGCGACAATAGCAGAGCTTAAGTCGAGAGTCGCCAAACAAGAAAGCGGAATCGAAACATTGGCTTCACAGGTCCAGGACCAGGCCGCGGCTATTAGGAAAGTGGCTACACAGCTTGAATTGACGAAACCTTTGCTGCAAAAGGTCGCCGACGATCGGTAGTGGGTAGTTCGTTGCGGCATCAACGGTCAGCGGACTCGACCGAATATTAAAGGATTTAGCGATTTCCGTATTCGCCTATTTACGTTCTTGCCACTGGTCGAGGCGTTAACCCGGTTGGCTTTCTGTCGTTCACGAGCGATACAACCGGAGCACTGAAAACTGCGGTTGGCGCCGGAACCCTGCCTTGGCAATACCCCGACGAAATTACGCTATTGGCGCGGGTGCCCTTTTAAGCAACACTATACGCATTATTAACACCGCCACCGGAGCGTTCGCGCTTTTTTAGCAGCACCACCAGCTCCTACACCACAGCCATCGGCGTTGAGGCGCTTTATAGCAACACCACGGGGATTCGTTGTTCCTGCGGGGGCCGGCGGCAGCGCCGCTATTGGAAATTTCTTGCAGGGCAATGTTGCGCTAACTTTGTTGCATTATGGATGTTCCACGTGATCCTGCGGCCTCGCGTTACGATCATGTCGGCAAAGGTCTGCGCCGGAGCGATCTTGATCCGGATCCAATCAAGCAATTTGCCAATTGGTTTACGGCTGCAATTGAGGCCGGTATTCACGACGTAAACGCCATGAGTCTCGCCACCGCGGGTCAGGATGGCAGACCCTCGGTGCGTATCGTTCTGTTGAAGAGTTTCGATCAGGACGGCTTCGTATTCTTTACCAACTACGAAAGCGCGAAAGGCAGACAACTTGAGGCGAATCCGTACGCTGCCCTTGGGTTTTACTGGATCGAACTCGACCGCCAAATTCGTGTTAACGGGAACGTGGAGAAGACCTCCCGCGAAGAATCGCAGATTTATTTTCATTCACGCCCTGTCGCCAGCCAATTAAGTGCGTGGGCTTCGCATCAAAGCGCAGCGATTGACGCGCGCCGCGTGCTGGACGCCCGTATGGCAGAAATGACCGAGCGATTTCGGAATAAACGAATTCCGTTGCCGCCGCACTGGGGCGGTTACCGGCTGAGACCGGATATGATGGAATTTTGGCAGGGACGCCCTAATCGGCTTCACGATCGATTTCGTTACAGCCGGCAGTCGGACGGCCCATGGCGGATTGATCGGCTGTCGCCGTGATCGGTGCGGCCATGGGAGAAATCGATATCGTCCGCGGTGATATCACCCGGTTGGGTGTCGACGCGATCGTGAATGCGGCAAACAGTACACTTCTCGGTGGAGGTGGGGTGGACGGCGCGATCCACCTTGCTGCAGGTCCCGGCCTGCTGGACGAATGCCGCAAACTGGGCGGTTGTGAACCGGGCGAAGCGAAGATTACCCGCGGATACTGTTTGTTGGCATCGTTTGTCATTCATACAGTGGGACCTGTCTGGCGCGGTGGGGAACATGGCGAAGCGCAAACGCTGGCAAATTGTTACCGCAATTCACTGCGACTCGCGGTGGAGAACGCA
The DNA here is from genome assembly GCA_050257575.1 of Alphaproteobacteria bacterium. Taxonomy (GTDB): domain Bacteria; phylum Verrucomicrobiota; class Verrucomicrobiia; order Chthoniobacterales; family UBA10450; genus Udaeobacter. The sequence goes on from JBLMXD010000137.1 coordinate 1,886, forward strand.
ATCAAAACGATAGCGTTTCCGGCGATCAGTTGTGGCGCCTACGGTTATCCGGCCGATGAAGCCGCGCGGATAGCTGTGAAAACCACGCGTGAGTTTCTCGTGACGAACAACACGATCGAACAAGTAATCTTCGTGCTCTGGGGCGAGGATATCTTCGAAGCGTATTGCCGCCTGGCGTAGAGGATTCCTTAAGCCATCGGCGATAGCTTTTCCGCTGCAAAACGATTGCACAAGAGGCGCAATCGTGTCTCGTAATGCGATAAGAGTTTGTATGAATCCGAACGAAAACGATCTTACGAGGGACGAACCGCATTCTTCGCATCTTCAGCCGACCGAAAACGGAATTGGCTCAACGGGGCGTGAGCAGTTTCGTCGAGTTAAACAGCAAGTTTCCACGGAAATGAGCCACACATGGGACCAAACCAAGCAGAAAGCAGGCCGGGCATTGGAGCGTACGGAACACTTCGTGCGCGAAAATCCCGTGCCAACCATTCTCGGTGCACTGGGCCTCGGAATTGCGATTGGCCTGGCAATTCGCTATGTCACTCCAACTGAACGCAAACGGGAAATGGAAATTGAGTCACCGTTGGGAAAAATCGATTGGAGCATTATTTCGCTGCCATTCCTCTGGCCTCTTTTCAAATCAGCCAGGAATAAATACGAAAAATCGGCCGATGCGGTTGCGGACGCGATGAAAGACGGCGTTAAACGCTTGAAAAAGATGGACGTAGAGCGTTACGCGAAGCCGATCCGTAAACGCTGGCGAACGTGGACACGCTGAACCCGGCCGACGTTCTCTGAAAACGCCTGGGGCTGCGTGCCGTGGGTTTGGAGGGCCTCGCCATCAGCGGGATGGAGGCTGTCTGGGAATCCTGACGCTGATGCCCTCACGGTGAGGTAGATCGTTGGATTCTCAGTCGGCATGATCGTCCAAATCTACGAGGTTACGAAGCCTGAAGAGGCGCGCGCGCTCAGCGCCATGGGTGTGGAGCATATCGGCGTTCTGGTTGGCGATGGCTCGTTCCCGCGGGAACAAACCGTCGACTGGGCGACCGAAGTTTTCGCGGCGGTCTGCTCGAAAGCACGCAGATCTGTATTGTCGCTTTCCAATAACCTCGATCTCATCGGCCGAATCACCACCGCCCTGATGCCAGATATCCTGCATCTCGGCGCAGCTCCCCAGCAGCTGTCGCCGGCGCATTTGCGATCTCTCAAAGCGGAATTTCCGCGAGTGTCGCTGATGCGCAGCATCCCAGTTGTTGACGAAACCAGCATCGCCATCGCTCGTTCCTATGATGGCATCGCCGATTTTCTTCTGCTCGATAGTTATGCGCCTGGTGATTTACAGGTCGGAGCCTTAGGCGTGACACACAGTTGGGAGCTCGACCGGCGCATTATCGAGGAGGTCGGCATCCCGGTGATTATTGCCGGGGGATTAGGACCGGAGAACGTTCGGGACGCTATTCGCGCCACGCACCCGGCTGGCGTCGATTCAAAGACCAAGACCGACAAGAGTGACGGAAACCATACCAAAGATTTGGAGAAGGTGTCCGCATTTGTGAGGGCGGTGCGCTGCGTGAATCACGAGAGTGTCTAGGCAGCGTTTTGCTCACGTGTGTGAGTTAATAGTGCTGCGCGTGTACGTTCACTCGATTGCGAGAAAGTAATTGATGAGATCAGCCAGGGCTCGTGGGTACTGCGCCATAAAAGCGTGACCCGCACCAGGGAATTGAGCAAGCCACGCACCGCGAATTGCGAAGGCTAGTTTCAAGGCATTTGAAGAGGGGATGACAATGTCTTCGCAGCCTGTGGCGATTAACACCGGGACGCATAGCTCTCGCAATCGACTGCCGATACCCTTGCGGTGCCATGCATCCATCGCTGCGGCCTGGCGCCTCACGAGGCCGTTAGATAACCTCGCACGCGCCGCTGCGACGATGTCGCCGAATTGCCGATAGAAGGACTCGGCAACCTCGCCTGGGAAAAGCAGGAACAACAATCGACGCGCCTGCTCATGAGACGTTCCAGAAGTGTCGATGAGTTGCGACCAGACAGCCG
>JBLMXD010000138.1:0-5024 GCA_050257575.1 Alphaproteobacteria bacterium
CCCGCATCGTCATCCCATCCACGCGTCTCCTGTTCGAGTTGTTGGCCACGCTCCAAAACAGCGATCTGACGCCGGATCTCGTAAGCCAAAGCGCGCCGCACGCCACTGATCGAATTCAAATTCTTGATTTCAATTTTCGCTCCGAGTTCATTTTGGGTTTCAGCTCTCACGGAAACATTGCAATCGCAGCGAAGTTGCCCTTTCTCCATATCGGCATCGCTGACTCCGGCGTAGATCAAGATCTGTTTTAGCGCAGTCAAAAACGCGAACGCTTCCTCGGGAGAATTGATCTCCGGTTGTGTCACGATCTCCATTAACGGCGTGCCGGCGCGATTGAAATCGATGCCGGTTGTCGTTTCGAAATGGAAACTCTTCGCCACGTCCTCTTCGAGATGGATGCGCACCAGATGCACTTCCTTGTCCGGTGTTGCGATATTCTTCTGGGCATCCTTCGGATACGCGAGATCGTGCAACAGCAGGGTACCGTTGGCACAGAGCGGCATGTCGTACTGCGAAATCTGGTAATTCTTCGGCATATCCGGATAGAAATAGTTCTTCCGATCGAATTTGCTGACCGGCGCAATGTCGCATCCGAGCATCAATCCGGTCAGAATCGTCATGCGCAACGCCTCATGATTCATCACCGGCAGCGCGCCGGGCAGCCCAAGACAGACCGGGCAGGTGTGGGTGTTCGGCTCGGCTCCAAATTCAACCGGAGAGGCGCAAAACATCTTGGAACGCGTCTTCAATTGAACGTGTACTTCAAGACCGATGGTGGCTACGAAGTTCATTTTTTTAATGCCTCGCACGACGGCCACAAAGGTCACAAAGAAAATTCAGTAGGCACTTCGACATCCAAAGCACTATTGATAATCCGCTTAATTCCGTTCTTCAGATGCGTTTCGCCAAAATTGATGAGAAGACCCAACTTGAGTCCACTCAGTCGCAGCTGCGTTAAAAGCTGCTTCGCGTGAGCCGGGAGCGGGCTTTCCACCGGTTTCAACTCTGCAATGACCTTGCCGTTTACGATCAAATCGGCCCGAAAAGCTTCATCGAAGCGAACGCCTTCGTACATAATCGGCATTGCTTTCTGACGCTCCACAGCCAGGCCTCTCTTTTGGAGTTCGTAAGCCATCACCACCTCGTACACGGACTCGAGCAACCCCGGACCGAGCTTGGTGTGAACAGCAAAAGCAGCGTCCAATATCTGCTTGGCGATTTCGTTCTCCGTCACACCTTTGTGCCCTTTGTGGACGTTGTGTGAGGCCTATTTTTCTCCTCTTGAAAATCAATTGCGTGCTGGCGCAGCGCGTGATCGCAAAGGACCAGCGCGGCCATTGCTTCAACGATCGGCACGGCTCGGGGAAGAACACATGGATCGTGGCGTCCGCGAGCCATAAGATCGGCTTTTTCTTTCGCACGTGTGACGGTTTTCTGTTGGAGCGCGATCGTTGCTGGCGGCTTAAACGCCACGCGAAAGTAAATGTCTTCGCCGTTGCTGATTCCGCCCTGCACGCCCCCGGAGTTGTTCGTTGCTGTCCGGATTCTTCCGCCGCGGATCTCAAACGCATCATTGTGTTGCGACCCCCGCATCCCCGTCGCCGCAAATCCGGACCCGATCTCGAAACCTTTCGCCGCGGGTATGCTCAACATCGCTTTCGCCAGATCGGCTTCGAGCTTGTCAAACACCGGCGCCCCCAATCCGACCGGGATGCCGCGCGCGACGCATTCAATCACGCCACCAACAGAATCGCCATCGTCGCGAATTTGCTCGATCAAGGAGATCATTCTTTTTGCCGCCGTCGCGTCCGGGCAGCGGACGATGTTCTTTTCCACATCTTTGATTCTAACGGTCGCAAGGTCGACGTTCGCCAGGATTTCGTGGATCTGCACCACGTACGCGACGATTTCGACTTCCGCATGGAGAGTTAATAAAACCTTTCTCGCAATTGCTCCTGCCGCGACGCGGCCAATCGTTTCGCGAGCAGAGGCCCGACCGCCGCCCTGCCAGTTTCGAATTCCGTATTTCATCTCGTAGGTATAATCGGCGTGCGACGGCCGAAATTTTCGCGCCATCTCGATGTAATCTTCCGGTCGGGCGTCTTTGTTTCGGACAAGGATTGCGATCGGTGTACCGAGGGTTTTCCCTTCGAATACACCAGACAGAATCTCGCACCGGTCTTTCTCCTTTCGCTGTGTCGTAAGTTTGCTTTGACCGGGCCGGCGACGGTTTAGCTCTTGTTGAATCTCCGCTTCAGAAATCTCGATACGCGGTGGGCAACCATCGATCACCGCGCCGATGCCGCCGCCATGCGATTCACCAAAAGTGGTGACCCGAAAGATTTGGCCGAACGTGTTGGACATTGAAAGAGCAAGCTTAAACGAGACCCGCCGGATTTGTAGAGTGTTTGTATCAAACACCCGGCGGCTGGCACAACCGCCTGCAATTCAGATCGCTTCGAGGGCGGCCTTTAGATCGTCGACAAGATCGCGCACGTCCTCAACGCCAACGGACAAGCGGACAAGCGAATCGGTAATGCCCAGTTGTTTCCGTTGTTCCTCCGGCACGGAAGCATGCGTCATGAGGGCTGGATGGTTGATAAGGCTTTCCACGCCACCCAGGCTTTCCGCCAGGGCAAACAAGTGCGTGTTCTCAAGAAAACGCCGGGTTCCGGCCAGATCTGTTTTTAAAACGATCGTGACCATTCCGCCAAACCCGCGCATCTGTTGCCGGGCCAGATCGTGCTGTGGATGTGATTTCAATCCCGGGTAATGAACTGATTTGACCTCACGCTGGCTCTCGAGCCAGCGCGCAATTTCAAGCGCGTTCGAGCAATGCCGTTCCATACGGAGAGCAAGGGTCTTCAGGCTGCGCAAGACTAGGAAGCTATCGAATGCGCCGGCGATTGCGCCGACTGAATTTTGCAGAAACGCAGCTTGGTCGGCGAGTTCCTTTTTGCCGCCAACTACAACCACACCACCCACCAGATCGGAATGTCCGTTCAAATATTTCGTCGCGGAATGCACAACGATATCGAATCCCGCTTCAATCGGACGTTGGATCCATGGAGTGGCAAACGTATTGTCCGAAACCGAAATAATCTTCTTCTTGCGCGCGATTTTTGCGATGGCTTCAAGATCGATCAGCTTGAGCAGAGGATTACTTGGGGTCTCAATCCAAACCATACGCGTATTGGGCTTGATGGCGCGCTCGAAATCTTTGGCGTCGGTCAAATCGACGTAGGAAAAATCAAGATTGGCAGATCGACGGCGCACGCGATCGAACAAACGAAATGTGCCACCGTACAAATCGTCGCTCGCGACGACATGCGAGCCGCTGTCGAGCAGCTCCAACACTGTCGCCATTCCAGCAAGACCGGATGCAAAGGCGAACCCACGCGACCCGCTTTCCAAATCGGCAATGCATTTTTCATACGCCAGGCGGGTGGGATTGATGGAGCGCGCGTAATCGTAGCCTTTGTGCCTGGCAGGACTTTCCTGCACATAGGTCGAAGTCGCATAAATCGGTGTTATGACAGCGCCCGTCGTGGGATCCGGTTGCTGCCCGGCGTGAATGGCGCGCGTTGCAAAGCCCTGTTCTTTTTTCATGTTCGGTCTCTGCGCCTTATGCGAACTCGCGCTCTACCGGAGCGGACGATTTCGGCATATGAAGCCGCAGATAGGAGAGCAGATCCGTCCGCGTAATCAGCCCAAGAAATTTGTTGTCGTCCATCACTATGGCCACCCGGCCGCGGTCGAACACGCCTAACAAGTCGTTGAGTTTCGCGTCAGGAGGCAGCGTTTCCAACTGATCCGTCATCGCGTTTTTCACTGGATCGTTAAAATGCGAGGGCTCGCGGTGCACTTTTACCAGGAGATCGGATTCGTCGATGATGCCAATGGCGCGTCCGCTTTTATCGACGACTGGGAGCTGCGATACATCCGAGTCGCGCATTCGCTTAAAAGCCGTGAGCAACGAATCGTCCGGCCCCACCGTGATCACCTCGCCCGCTTCATATCGGTGCGAGATCAAGTCGCTCAGATCGCCGTGCGGCTGACGATGAATGAATCCCTGTTCAGCCATCCAAAAATTGTCGTACATCTTGGACAAATACTTGTTGCCCGTATCAGGAACGAGCGTGACGACCCGTTTCGGTTTTGTCTGTTGCCGGCAATAACGCAATGCGCCGGCAAGAAGTGTTCCGGTGGACGAGCCACCAAAAATCCCTTCCTTGCGCAAGAGCTCGCGTGCCGTGGCAAAACTTTCCGAGTCATCAATTTCGAAAGCCTCCGTGACCAGGGACATGTCAGCGATGTCGGGAACAAAATCCTCACCGATGCCTTCAACTGCCCAGCTGCCCGATTCAACCAGCTTACCGGTCTTGACAAATTCATACAGAATGGAGCCGGTCGGATCGGCCAAAACCATCTCCATACCGCGCCGCGGCTTCACGCGATTGAAAAATCTGCCGAGGCCGGTCAGTGTTCCGCCGGAACCGACGCCCACCACAACGGCGTCGACGTCGTGCCGCATTTGCTCCCAGATTTCCGGTCCAGTCGAGCGTTCGTGCGCAAGAGGATTGGCTGGATTACCAAACTGGTTCACGTAAAAGCCACCGTGAATTTCTTCGGCCAGTCGCGCCGCTACGTCCTGGTAATATTCAGGATGCCCCCGCGTCACATCAGACCGCGCGATTCGCACTTCGGCACCAAGCGCTCGCACGTGTGAAATTTTCTCCTGCGACATTTTGTCAGGGATCACGAGGAGCACGCGATAACCTTTTGCGCCCGCCACCAGAGCGAGCCCGAGACCCGTGTTACCTGCCGTGGCTTCGATTACCGTCCCGCCGGGCTCCAATTTTCCCTCGTTTTCTGCAGCTTCGATCATCGACAGCGCGATCCTATCTTTGATCGAGCCACCCGGATTTTGATTTTCCAGCTTCAGAAAAAGCCGACACGGCCCCGTATCGAACTGCGTCACCTCCACCAGCGGCGTGTCGCCGATCAGCGACAAGATCTCCGGC
>JBLMXD010000139.1:0-2983 GCA_050257575.1 Alphaproteobacteria bacterium
TTCCACTCACAACCGACTTCACGAATTCGGCGAGCGGAATCATTGCAGCTTCGGTCAATGGAAAGGTTGCAGACTCACTTCTCTCATCCAGCGGAGAAACCTTGAAAGCGTTGCAGACCGCTCTGGACAATGAAAATCCGCACGTTAGGAGCACGTTCGCTTTGCCGAAGGTGAAAGCAACGCTTTCCTGCGGCGTCGAGCACCTGAAGAAAAGTGACTCCAACGTCGTCGCGTACCTTCCGGCTTCACCGGAGTTCCGAGCCAATGAATACATCGTAGTAGGCGCGCACTACGATCATCTTGGCCACGGCGGCAGCAGTTCGCTCGATCGGGCCGGCGAGGAAAATCAGATTCACCCCGGCGCGGACGACAATGCATCCGGCGTTGCGTGGGTGATGGAATTGGCGGCGTCGCTGTCCAAAGAACACGCAGAACATCCCGACAAATTCCGACGGGGCATCGTATTCGCCTGTTGGTCGGGCGAAGAGATCGGCTTAATCGGCTCGGCCGCATTTTGTGAGCATCCGCCCGTGCCGCTCAACAAAGTTGCTGCATATGTGAACGCCGACATGGTGGGTCGGATGCACGACAACAAACTCAGCCTGCAAGGGGTGGGTTCGTCTCACGCATGGCGCCGGTTGATCGAGAAAAGAAACGTTGCGGCCGGATTCAATGTCGCGCTCCAGGACGATCCCTATTTGCCAACTGACGTTACCAGTTTCTACACCAAAAATGTTCCAGTCCTGAATTTCTTCACCGGTGGGCACGAAGATTATCATCGACCGACGGACACAGCCGATAAATTGGATTACAAGGACCTCGCACGTATAACGAAGTTCACGCGCGACATCGTGCTCGATCTTGCGCAAAGCACGGAGCGTCCCGATCTCGCCAAGGTAGAACGAACCGGCCAGGCCGCTGGCGGCCGCGACACTCTGCGAACTTATCTCGGCACGATTCCGGATTACACGACCGAAGTGAAAGGCGTAAAACTCAGCGGCGTTCGCGGCGGCAGCCCCGCAGAAAAAGGCGGCCTAAGAGGAGGCGACGTGATCGTCGAGTTCGCGGGACAGAAAATCACCAACATCTACGATTACACTTACGCGCTTGATGCGGCGAAAATCGGCAAGCCGGTCAAGATGATCGTGGAGCGCGATGGCAAACGCGTAACCATTACCGTCACACCTGAAGCGCGGAAGTAGGACGCAAAAATCCGAATTCTCTTGCTACTTAGCCCCGTCGCTACCTTGCCGAATGCCGCGCCTTTTACGGACTTCGGCTGCGATTCTTGTTAATTGATAACTCGCATCATTACGCGAGATCCTGGCTTCGATCACGTGAATGCGATCTGATTTTTGTGCGCACGAAAGCGCGTCGTCAAACTCCCCGTTTGTAGATGCGATGATGCCTTTGCCATTGCCGACCAATTCGCAGATCTTGTTATAGTTCCACTGAGTGATCTCATTGAAATGGCCTTCGCGAATCTGTCGCAGCGTGCCATAGCCATCGTTGTTCAAAATGATGACGATCGGATTCAAACCGAGACGGCCTGCTGTGGAGACTTCAACTCCGGTCATCTGGAATGCGCCGTCGCCGACCAGAACATAGGGCCGCAAGCTGGGGGTGGCCATTGCGACGCCAATGCTGGCCGGCACAGCGAAACCCATCGACATGTAATACGCAGGCGCGATGAATTGCGCTTGTCGCGCACTGCGAATACCGACCGCACCGAAGATGGCATCGCCAATATCGGCAATTACGCAGCAGTGCTCGTCGAGATGCAATGAAAGGATTCGGAAAACGTCGACCATGCCTAACGCGCGGGATCGTTCCGCGTTTCTCAGAGGCTTGAGCAGCGCGTGCGGATTGGGATGCTTGAAACGCTTTGCCGTAATCTTCGCGGTGGCAAGTGCTTCGAGAAAATCGCAAAACTGAATTGAATCGTAACGATGATATCGAACGCTTACGCGCTCCGTTGTGGCCAGAACTGTCCGCCGTCGATCAAGTTTAGCTGTGTAAAATCCCATACTCATGTCGGTGATAAAAGTGCCGAGCATGATTACGAGGTCGGCGGACTCCACATACTTCCGAACGTGTTCATCGCTGCTCATGGCGCCGCCATAAACGCCAATGTACAAAGGATGATTCTCGGGAACCGCGCTCTTGCTCAAAAGATCGGCAGCGATGGGAATATTCATTCTCTCAGCCATTCGCACGACTAACCGCGCGGTGCGATAACGGGCCAGTTCCACCCCGGCGAGAACGACGGGTTTCTTCGCTGCCCGAATCAGCGAGAGTGTTTCTGTGACGGCCGCTTGGAGCGTATGCGGATCCGATTTTTCAGGCGCAGCGAGCTGGACTCCGGTTATCGGAATTTCGCGATCAACCATGTCGTGGGGAACCTCGATGTAAACCGGGCGTTTGTGGCGTAGACACGCCTCAACGCAGCGCACAATTTCTGAAGCCGCGCGTTGCTCATCGAGCAGTACCGTGCTTGCCACGGTCACTTCGTCGTAGATGCGGCGCTGTGTTTCGAACGTTTTAACCTTGTGATGAAGGAGCGGGTCTTTTTCGCGATCCTTTCGTCCGGGCGCCCCGCTCACAACGACAACCGGCGACTTCTCGGCATATGCGCCCGCGATCGCGTTCAGGACATTGAGTCCGCCGACGCAGTACGTGACACAGACAAGACCGATCCCATTAACGCGGGAATAAGCGTCAGCCGCAAAACCAGCAGCCGGCTCGTGGGTCATCGTTACGTTCTGGATTTTCGATTTTTCCAGCCAAGTAAACGTTGGGAGGGCGAAGTCGCCCGGAATACCGAAGCTGTGACGAACACCGCGCCGATAGAGGTATTCAAACAAAAACTGACCTAACGGCATTACCGCCGGGAACGAATCCGCTCGATGGTGCGCGCCGCTTCCTGCAAAGGCGGAATACCCGACAGCAGCCGCTCGTTTGCCAGCGCCATTAGGGAAGCAGG
>JBLMXD010000140.1:0-3435 GCA_050257575.1 Alphaproteobacteria bacterium
AAAACCTCCCGCTCTACCGTCGGCACGATGACGGAGATCAACGATTACTTGAAGCTGCTATGGCCACGGATTGCCCACGCGTTCTGTCCGAACTGCGGCCGGGAAATTCGTCCTGAGTCCACGCAAGTAATTGCGGAACAAATTCTGCGCGACTACATCGGGACAAACATTGTTGTCACCTTCTGGGTCTCAGTCCCGCCAAAAACCGAGCCGAGGAAATTCTTCGATTTCCTCCAGCAACAGGGTTACCTCCGCGTTTGGATCGGCTTCATCCACACGCACCACCTGGTTGTCGATCCAAACGCGGAGGTAACCCTGTTGCCGGAGGAAATCGAAGAATTTCCTCGGCTCGGTTTTTGGCGGGACTGAAACCCAGAAGGTGACAACAACGTTTGTCCCGACGTAGTCGCGCAGAATTTGTTCCGCAATTACTTGCGCGGACTCAGGACGAATTTCCCGGCCGCAGTTCGGACAGAACGCGTGGGCAATCCGTGGCCATAGCAGCTTCAAGTAATCGTTGATCTCCGTCATCGTGCCGACGGTAGAGCGGGAGGTTTTGACAGGGTTCGCCTGCTCGATCGCTATCGCTGGCGGAATGCCGTGAATATCGTCGACCCGTGGTTTGTCCATACGATCCAGAAACTGCCGCATGTACGGACTGAACGTCTCGACGTAGCGTCGCTGGCCTTCGGCGTAAATCGTGTCGAACGCCAGACTCGATTTGCCGCTGCCGCTAGGCCCGGTAACGACCGTCAGCTTCCCCAGAGGAAGCGTGACGTTAATTCCCTTGAGATTGTTCTGCCGCGCTCCACGAATCTCGACGCAAGCATTCCGCGCCGGCGCGATGAGGCGTTTCTTTTTCCCGATCTTCGAACCCACTGGAGACAGTCGATGAGCGGAAAACCGTTCGCAAATTTCCCAGCGAGCGCAGGCTACAGATCGAACCGCGCGACGAGCTGATCGTGCTGTTTTTGCAACTCTTCAGGAACAATGTCACCTAACGAATCGAAAAACTCCCTGTGCGCAGCGATTTCCTTCTGCCATTCCTCGTGATCGAGCTGGAGGAGTTCGTCAACGGCGTTGTGATCGATGTCGAGCTCCGCAAGATCGAGATCGTGCGGACTGGGCAACCAGCCAACAGGCGATTTGACCGCACCACCGTGCCCCTCGCATCGGTCAATGATCCACCCCAGCACGCGCATATTTTCGCCAAAGCCGGGCCAGAGAAATTTTCCGTCCGCTCCTTTGCGGAACCAATTCACGTTGAAGATCAGCGGCGGGTTGGTGAGGCGCTTCCCTATGTCGAGCCAGTGCTGGAAATAGTCGCCGATGTTATATCCACAGAACGGCAGCATCGCCATCGGATCGCGTCGCACCCGCCCCACAGCCCCCGCCGCCGCCGCGGTTGTTTCCGACGCCATCGTTGCGCCTAGATACACGCCGTGGTTCCAGTCGAACGCTTCATAAATTAACGGCACGGTATCGCTGCGGCGGCCGCCGAAAATAATTGCGCTAATCGGGACACCTTCGCCTTTTTCAATATCCGGATCGAGCGCAGGATTGTTCCGCATAGGCGTAGTGAACCGGCTGTTCGGATGCGCCGCTTTTTCCTTCGATTCCGGGGTCCAATCATTCCCCCTCCAATCAATAGCATGCGACGGCGTTGGACCGTCCTGACCCTCCCACCACACACCACCGTCATCGGTAAGGGCCACGTTGGTGTAAATCGTGTCGTGGGAAATCGATTTCATCGCGTTCGGATTCGACTTATAGCTCGTGCCGGGCACCACGCCGAAGTAACCGTTCTCAGGGTTTACCGCGTACAACCGGCCATCGCGAATTCGCATCCAGCCGATGTCGTCCCCGATCGTCGTCACTTTCCAGCCTTTGAAATGGGCGGGCGGAATGAGCATCGCGAAATTGGTTTTGCCGCAGGCACTGGGGAACGCCGCGGCGACATAATGTTTGCGGCCTTCGGGCGATTCAACACCGAGGATCAGCACGTGTTCGGCCATCCAGCCTTGCTTGCGCGCCAGATAGGACCCGATGCGCAGGGCGAGACATTTCTTGCTCAACAAGACGTTGCCTCCGTAACCGGAGCCGACTGAAATAATCGTGTTGTCCTGCGGAAAGTGGCAGATCAAGCGCCGCTCAGGATTTACGTCCAGCAACGAGTGCACGCCGCGGTTCCATTCCGCATTCGGATCGTTGCCGAGCTGTTTGAGAGCGACCTCACCCATGCGAGTCATGATCCGCACATTGAGCGCGACGTATTTCGAGTCGGTGATTTCGAACCCGACTTTGGTCAGCGGCGAATCTGCCGGGCCCATCATGTATGGAATGACAAACATGGTCCGCCCGCGCATCGCGCCCTTAAGCAGCCCGCGAAGCCTGGCGTACATCTGTTCGGGCTCAGACCAATTGTTGGTCGGTCCGGCTTCCTCCCTGGTCGGCGTGCACACAAACGTGAATTGCTCGACGCGAGCCACGTCATTGGGATTCGAGCGATGCAAATATGAACGTGGAACCTTCGTCTGGTTCAGCTTGATCAGGACGTTCTGCTTGAGTGACTCGTCGATCAGAAATTCGTTTTCGCGCTCCGAGCCGTCACACCAGAAAATGTTTTGGGGTTCGGTAAGTTCGGCCATCCGCTGCACCCAGTCGAGAACGGCCTTGTTGCCGGGCTTTGAGTCACCGATGCCTTTAGGCGGGAATATGGCGGGGGCAGGATTTGTCATCGAACGAAAACCGTCACTTTAACCACGAACGCTACCTTCGCCACGTTGAATCGCCACACCCTTAAAACAGTGAACGTACGAGCCATTTTCGACTTGGCGTTTCACCGCCATCGACGGTGCAAGGAATCGCGGTTTCGGTCGTCGTTTCACTTGCGCAAGCCTGATGCGCGGCATTAATTGAAAGCATGTTCGGGGTCACCACCTCCGATGATTATCGGCCGGTCGCGTGGATGGGTCGCTATCCAGTCGATGTGACGACCATGCTGGTGGGACTGCACGTGGCGGCAGCAATTCTAGCTGCGATTCTGGTGGCAGTCGGCGGGGGCTCCGTTTTGGGCTGGCTGCAATTCGATAGCGCCATGATCTGGTCGAGCGGACAGGTTTGGCGGCTTTTCACTTATGCGTTCGTTCATACGCCATCAACACTGTTCTGGTTCGCGGTTGAGATGTACATGCTCTTTGTGTTTGGCCGCGAGGTGGAGCGCTTTGTCGGGCGACGCGCTTACATCACGCTCTACTTGATTTTGTTACTCACTCCAACGGCGCTGCTCACGATCTGGGGTCTGTGGCAGCATTCTGGTCTCTCCGGTTCGATCGCAATACACTTCGGAATCTTTGTCGCGTTCGCCACGATTTATCCCCGCGTGGAATTGCTGCTGCGGATCATGGCCAAATGGGTAGCCCTGATCCTTGCCGC
>JBLMXD010000141.1:0-5728 GCA_050257575.1 Alphaproteobacteria bacterium
GGCGCGCAATTTGCCCGGCAACCACTACTCCTCGCTTATTTGGCCGCCGGTTTTGCCCTTGGTCCCATGGGATTCGGTTTCATCCAGTCAGCTGAATCGATCTCGGCGATTTCGGAGTTGGGACTGATTTTTCTCCTATTCATGATTGGGCTGGAGATCGACCTGAAGAAAATCGCCAGCGCCGGGCGCTCCATTACTCTCACCGCACTGGTACAGATCCTCGGTGGGATTGCGCTTGGCGTCGTTTTTTTCCGTCTCTGCGGATTCGCCCTCGGTGGCGGAAAATGGGACGCCCTTTATCTGGCCGTTGCAGCGGCGCTCAGCAGCACGGTCATCGTCGTCAAAATGCTTTACGACAAGGAGGAACTGGACACGCTAACCGGACGAATCACGCTTGGTGTGCTGGTGCTTCAAGATCTGGCGGTCATCCTCTTTCTCGCAATCCAACCCAATCTCGGAAACCTGGCTCCGGGACTTTTACTTCTTTCGCTGGTTCGCGTGACTGTTTTGGTGGTCGCGACCTTTGCGGTCAGCCGCTACGTTTTGCCCGCTATCTTTCGTGGTGTCGCGCGCGTGCCGGAACTGATGCAGGTCGGCGCGATCGCCTGGTGTTTTCTCATCGGCGAGTTCGGACAACTGCTGCATCTCTCTCGTGAGATGGGCGCGCTGGTGGCGGGAGTGGCGCTCTCCACTTTTCCATACGCGCTAGATGTGACCGCCAAGGTGATCAGTCTGCGTGATTTTTTCGTAACTCTATTTTTCGTCGCCATCGGGATGCAAATTCCCTTACCGACTGGCAGTCTCGTTGGATGGGTACTGGCGTTTGCCGCGTTTGTTGTCGTAACTCGAGCGGCAACTGTTTTCACGCCCCTTTATCTTATGCGTCAGGGCTTGCGGACGAGCATTATCCCTGCGTTGAATCTTTGCCAGATCAGCGAATTCTCGCTGGTGGTTCTCACCCTTGGCGCTCAAGCCGCTCATCTTGGCAGCCCGGCTACAAGAGGCATCGTCGCGCTCGCGTTCACTATTCTTGCAGTTGTTTCCACCTTCGGCATGGCGAAGTCCGACAGTCTGACGCGGGCGCTTATTCCGTTGTTGAAGAAGTTTGGCTTATGTGATCTCGACGACGTGCCAGCTGGTGCCTACACAGCCGGGGCCGGGACCCACGACCACGGCGCCCGCATTGTCTTCGTCGGCTTTTTCCGGACGGCCAGTTCGCTGCTGGAAGAACTCCAGCGCCAGTATCCCGAGTTGGTCGCCGAAGTCGCGGTCGTGGACTTCAGTCCCGTCGCGAGAGATGGCCTTCTCAAGCGACACGTGCCCGTTATTTATGGTGACGTTTCACATCGGGACACGCTTGTCCATGCTCGTGTAGACAAGGCTGAGGTGCTTATCTCCACCGTTCCCGATTCGCTCCTAAAGGGCACAACGAACGCTCGACTCGTTCGTCTTCTGCGTGAACTGAATCCCACAGCAAAAATCATCGCTACGGCCGACGTGCTTTCGCAGGCGAGAGAGCTTCTCGACGCAGGCGCCGACTACGTTAACGTTCCGCGTCTCCATCAGGCTGGTGATCTGCTCCAAGCCGTACGCGCCGCAAGGGAAGGGTTACTTGAAGAAAAACGAGCCGCTCTCCGCGAAATTCTGCTCGATCGCCGCGAAGTGCTTGCGTAAACGCAAGCCACGACAAATTCCACGATCGTTATTTTGCAGCTCGCGCTTCACTTTCTTTGTCGCAGCCAGAAGCGAATCTTCCTCTCAAGCAATTTATAAACAATTACTCTGAAAGTGATGGCAGTGAGCACGAAACGAGCAGGAGCAGCAAAACTCGATCAAGCCGAATCTTTATGAGTCGGCGCGTTAATTACGTCACCGATGCAGCCGATTCCATATGACTGCGCCGAAAAAACCAAAAAGATATCCGATTACAACAGTGACAGCGATTAGCGTGATCGCAGCCACAGGATCGAAGGGTTTGACGAAGTAAACCGGCTTGATCATGTGCGCCCAGAAAATGAAATCGAGAATCGGTTGTGCCCACCCGATGAGAACAAGGAACACCCAAATCAAATGCCAACCCCCGATTAGGGCGCCGATCGCCAAGCCCGCCTTATTGGGATTAGCCATGTTTCTCGTGATGATCAGGCAGTCTTGCGCGCTCGTTTACGCGACGAAACACGCGCTCGGAACTCAGTGGGTGATTGACCAAAAACGCGTTTGAATGTGCGATTGAATTGCGTGAGCGACTGAAAACCAACGTCGTACGCAATCTCGCTGATCCGCAGATTCGGATTCAGCAACCGGTCCCGCGCATCTTCGAGGCGCAAGCGAGCAACATAGTCAGTGAACTTCAATCCTGTGGCTTTGTGGAACACTTTGCAGAAATGAAATACGCTTGCGCCAGCCGCCTTGGCTACGTCAGCCAGAGGCAATTCTTCAGTCTTATGTTTCTCGATGTACTCGCGTGCTTTCAGAACAAGAGGCGGCTCGGAATTCTGCTGCTCCAACACAATCTGATTAGCAAGAGCGGAGAGTTGCTCTGCGAAAAATGTGAGCAGCCTCACGGTCGCGCTGTATTTGTCCGGTGGAACGAGGGGAGTTTTCTCCCACGTTTTTCGAATTTGGCCTGTGAATCGAACTCCGCGCCGTTCCAATTCGCGCCCCACTTTTGCGCTCGTTGATTTGGCAGGCGTATGACGCAGCACCTGCCCGATGCGGAGATATCCGATAATTTGCGTCCCAAATTTCACTGGCACCGCGGTCTCGGTTAATCCGAACGGGCATGTGACGGTATGCGGAATTAGCCCGGTGTGGTCGATTATGTCCTGGTGCGCCTGCAGGCAAACCGCCAGCGTGGCTGGTCGCTCGGAAAGCATGGCGCAGAATGGATTCTGATTCTTTTTGCCTTGATGTTCCAACTGCCAGAAGTCCACCGGACGCAGTGTCAGAGGCAGCCCCGTCGCCTCGCTGAAAACCTGCTCATATCGGCGAAACAGCTTCGAGCGCCGAAGGGTATCGATCAGCTGCTTGTTTGAATCTGAGTGGGCAACTTCAGCATCAACCATGACACGAACCAATAAAGGATATCATGTCAGCGTCAAAAATCGCGTCAATCCGATTCGATGGCAGACTTGCTATGGCAAGGTCGAGACGGTCCGATGGACGGCGATGCATCTCCGGTGCTTCAGGCGACACGCCGGTTAGGATGCAGGGACACCATTTGGTCATGCGAAGCCCGCAGGCGGGTTACCATCACGGCACTGATCCGCTTTAGAAGCTCGAAACCCAGCGAGTGATCCTTCTCGCAGTAATCGCGCAGAATTGCCGCGTAGAAAAACAGCGTCGTAGTCGGCTCGACCGTACGCGCCGAAAATTGCCAGACGTACGGTGGAAACATCCATGACCAGCCAAGCATATCTCCTGCGCCAATCGTTTGTAACAGAATGGATTGGCCAAAGCCGACTTTCGATTCGAGCGCTACCTTGCCGGTCTCGATTAGATAAAATCCATTTGCAAACTCGCCTTCGCGCAGAATCACCTGATCTGCGTCGAAATGTCTGGCTACCGCGCAATCCGTGAGCAATGTCAGTTGCGTGGGATTCATGCCGGCGAGAAAAGGATGGAGAGCAACACGTGTGCTCAGAGGTTCGACTTGTATCTCAGGATGATTTTTTGATCGCGCATTCATAAGGTTCCTCCGGGCGCCTACGCAAACTCGTGTTCTTTTTCCCGAACGACGAGTACTGGACATGGCGCAGTACGAACGACTCGCTCGGCAGTGCTGCCGATGCACAGGTGCCGCCAACTCGTGTAACCGTGGGTGGCGATAATAATCAGATCGACATCCAGGTCTTTCGCAGCCTTGGTGATCTCGTTTGGAGCATGGCCGAGGTGAACGAACGAGGCGACCGGATGTCCGCCATCGGTTTGCAACTTGGCCGCGAGCGCGGCCAAATCCTTTTCTGCCATCGAGAATTCATCTTCGTCCGTGAGTGGTTCTATCGCGAGCGGCGCCCCAATCATAGGGCTCGCCGGTTCGACAACATACAGCAGAGCAATCTCACAACTGAATTGCTCGGCAAATCGCAACGCGTATTGAACCGCTTTCTTTGATGTCTCCGAGAAATCGGTAGGGACGAGAATTTTTTTCAGGCGAAGCACCTGCGGGACTAATTCGATGGTTTCCGTACTTTCGATACGTTGAGCTGCCGTTTTCATGCGTTGATCTTTTAAAGCTTAGACAAAAACACGCTCCGCAACTCTTGCGGAATCGTGTGCATTTTTTGCGCGCCGTAAAAAGAGCAACCGCGAACGATCAGCGACAAAGATGTCGCTCCCCTGAGCTGGCGTCAGGAAGGAAATCGGATTCCTAACAAACAGTGGGGCCTTTGCCAGGCAACCCGCGCTCCCCAAGCCAGGGGAAATGTCGGCGTGGTTGCTGGACACGTTTAAGTCCGAACGGTTCGATTGCCCTGCTTCCGATGTGAGCAATCGCCTGCTCGACAGAATCGGTCGCGAAAATAAGGCTTGCGTCCTTTGCACCGATCATCGACCTCTGCGCCATTTTCTGGATGAAACCGATCAGCTCCTTCCAGTAATCAGTGCCCATGATTACGATTGGAAAATTTTTGATTTTCCCCGTCTGAATAAGTGTGAGCGCCTCGAAGAGTTCGTCGAGGGTGCCAGCGCCGCCGGGCATCACAACGAATGCATAGGAATACTTCACCAGCAGCGCCTTGCGAACGAAAAAATAGTGCAGCCGGACGCAGAGATCCAGATAGGCGTTGGATGTTTGCTCGAATGGCAGTTCGATATTGCATCCGACCGAACGGCCGCCAACATCTTTTGCCCCGCGATTGGCCGCTTCCATAATCCCTGGACCTCCGCCGGTCATCACGGTGAACCCAAGCTGCGCGATGGCCGCGCCCATTTTCCGGGCCAGCTCGTAATGAGGATCGTCAGGCTTAACACGCGCCGAGCCAAAGACAGTCACGCAGGGAGCGACGAAATGCAGCGTGCGAAATCCGCGCAGAAAATCGCGCATCACTCTCAACAGCGTGAAAAACTCTTCAAACCTAGAGCGCGGACCTTCGAGGAAAATCTCGTCGGCGCGCCCGGGCGGCGCGGTTAGCGCGGATGTTGCCGAGCCTCGGGCGGCATCGGTAGGAGGTTCAAGAGACATCGGGAATCAATGGTAATCATGGCCACAGGCCACCTGCCCCCGATGCATGGTTCGCTTTAGCACGGTAAGTTGCGTCAAATAATAGACAAACGCGACACAGAGAAGCGACCCGCCAAACAATAGCACCGCGTACAGCCATTCGGAATGCTCGCCTACCCAGTCACTTTCGCCGGATGCCACTTTCAATGCGAGATCGAGATCGCGGCCCGTATAGCCTGTTCCATAAATCCATTTTGCGATGCGCAGTTTCGAATCGAGCACAAGCAGAAGATTCGGGTGCACAAATTCCTTTCCGGCCCGACCATATGGAAACCCGATGGATTCGAGAAGAGCGTCGATATTTGGCTGGCTTGAGGTGCCGACAAACCATGCTAATGGAATGCTCTCGTGAGCGCGGTAGGTCGCCAACTTCGCCGGCGTATCGCCAGCATCAAATGAGAACAGCAACACGCGAAATTGCCGGATATCAGCGGACGAATCACTCAACGCGTTCTTCAGTTGCTCAACGTTCGCCACGCATGCGCCCGGGCAGCGAGTATAAATTGG
>JBLMXD010000142.1:0-5094 GCA_050257575.1 Alphaproteobacteria bacterium
CAGCCATGTCGGACGACCCAGTCTTGCCGCGCGTTTCGACAACTTTTAGCACGTCAGCTTTCGTTAGGCGGCCACCCGCCCCTGTGCCGGCAATTCCTTCCAGCGCGATCTTCTCTTCCTCTGCAATGCGGCGAACGGCTGGCGAAAGATCTGTAACCGGGGGCGTCGACTCCGCCTGGGCTAGTTCCGCGTCTGCAGGCGGTCCGCTGCGATCACCGCCCGCGGCTACGTTCGCCGCTTTTTTGTCCCGCTCGGGCCGTGGCGTTTTCTTATCCAACAGCGGCGCTGACTTCTTTTCTTGAGTCGCTCCTTTTGAATCGTCGATAACGGCAACAACTTCCCCAATCTTCACTTCCTGGCCTTCAGGCACTCTTGTCTCGAGCACGCCGGATTTGTCGGCCACGATATCGGTAGAAACCTTATCCGTCTCAAGTGCGAAAAGCGGTTCACCTTCGTTCACAAACTCGCCGGACTTCTTATGCCAGGCGGAAATGACTCCGCTGGTTACCGATTCGCCAACCGACGGAACTTTAACTTCAATACTCATCGTCGAGACACGTAAGCTAATCGAGCGTCGGGGTCGAGATGGCTTTCGTCAACAAACGGCCCGACTCGAAACTGCAGGATTACGAGCTGGCACTGGAATAGTGTCGGAGGGCAAATTTCCAAAAGACCCGGGACAGCCAGAACACAATCGTCGAAGCGATAACCAGATGCAGCATCAGCGGAACCGGCTGGCCGAACGATTTAATGAGCAACCGAGCAGGGATGTTCGCTATAATCACCACCGGAATCACCCAGCCAAAAATCATTCGGAAAAGCCGGGGAAATATTACGTCCGGATACCGCGCGATGTTCAGAAAGTTGAAATAGCCATAGACCAGCCCCTGCGCCCGGACGATCCAAAAGCTCACCGCAGCCAGGCCCAGCATGATCGAGTAATGCACAGCGATACCAAAACAAAGCGCCACAAGATAGAGCAGAATGGAAAGCAGGTTCGGCATCATGCCGAGCTTCGATAACGAAACGCAGACCACGACCGCGCCTAGCAATGCGTTTACGATACTATCGAGCGCGAATTGCTTCGTCGAAACGGCGAACTGGCCATCGATCGGCAACACCAGCACCGAATCCAATTTCCCGGTGCGCACGAGCTCGGGAACATTTGCCACATTTACGAAAAAGAATGCCTGGAATAGCTGTGCGATGATCTGATGCGTGCCGACCAGAAGCACCACTTCCCACTTCGTCCAGTCGCCGATATGATCGACATTTCCAAAAATGATGCTGAAAAAAACGATCTGGCCGCAAAACCAAAGGATCTCCACCGCCATCCACAGCAGGAAATTCGCCTTGAAACTCATGTCCCGGATGAGCGAGTTGCGCAGCATGATGGAATAGATTTCGATGTAACGGCGCACCGGTTTCTCCTGTCTCTTAGTTATAACGCGTCAACCCGCGGATTAAATGAAACGTTTCTATCCCTGGCTTATCGGAATTGTCGGGCTGTTATTGATGGCGTTTGTCGTCCGGCATTTCCGCAACAATGGCACTGCGGACTACCAGACTGCAACCGTCACGCGCGGATCGATCACGCAGGCGGTCACCGCGACCGGCACCCTGAATCCCGTCGTCAACGTGCAAGTGGGCAGCCAAGTTTCCGGGAACATTTCCAAGCTCTTCGTGGATTTTAACTCGCAGGTGAAAGCCGGGCAGACGGTCGCGCAGATCGATCCGATGCTTTTTCAGGCCGCGGTGACACAAGCCGAAGGCGATCTCGCAAGCGCGCAAGCGGCGCTTGAATTGGCCAGGGTGAACGCCAAGCGCACTGAGGACCTTTTTGCCAGAAAAACCTCTTCGCAAGCGGACCTGGACCAAGCCACGGCAAGTCTTCATCAAGCCGAAGCCAACTTGAAGATCAAACAGGGTGCGCTCGACAAAGCGAAGGCCGACCTGGAGCACTGCACGATAACATCGCCGATCGACGGCGTGGTGATCTCTCGAAATGTGGATGTCGGCCAGACCGTCGCCGCCAGTTTGCAGGCGCCGGTGATTTTCCAAATCGCCAATGATCTCACGAAAATGCAAATCGATTCGAATGTCGCTGAAGCGGACGTCGGGATGGTCCAAGTGGGTCAAAACGTCGATTTCACCGTGGACGCTTTCCCTACGCAGACGTTCCACGGAAAAGTTGTCCAGGTCCGCAACGCGCCAATCACGGTGCAGAATGTGGTGACCTACGACACGGTGATTGGTGTGAACAATCAGGATTTGAAACTGAAGCCGGGAATGACGGCAAATGTTTCAATCATCGCCGCGCGAAAGGACAATGTGCTGCAAATTAAAAACGCGGCGCTGCGATATCGCCCCGTTGAAGCATCTCCCGCCGAAATGGGCTTGAGATCTCGTCCGCCGGCAGATGCCCGCGGCCCGAGCGGACGGGAGCGGCGGACTAGCGAGAGGACGGTTTACCGTTTGTCCGGCAACCGGCCCGCGCCGGTCCAAATCAAAACAGGAATCAGCGACGGCATTGTGACTGAAGTCGTAGACGGGTTAAAGGAAGGAGATCGCGTTGTGACCGCAGAGATCGCCTCCGCAGCCGGCAAGGCATCGACTCGGGCAAATCCGTTCGGCGGGCCACGCCGGTTTCCATAATGGTCGAGAACAAACAGACCGTTTCGCCCACATGCTCCTGTAGTCGCTTCGCTGCCCGAAACGCGCCTCTCACACGGTTGCGCCGCAAGCCGACGCGTCTCGCAGAGACGGCGCTACAACATCTGCCGGAAACATGAAGAACGGCACACTCGTTAGGCTTGTTGATGTGCACAAGGTCTATCGCACCGGGGAAATGGAGGTGCCCGCCGTGCGCGGGGTGTCGCTTGAAATCAAACGCGGCGAATTCGTGGCGCTGATGGGCGCCAGCGGCTCGGGTAAATCCACGCTCATGAATATCCTGGGCTGCCTCGATCGCCCCACCTCCGGCAAGTATATCCTGAATGACGCGGATGTTTCGGGGCTTGATCGCGATCAGCTCGCAGACATCCGGAATCGCAAGCTCGGTTTCGTGTTTCAGAATTTTAACCTGCTTCCGCGTACCTCCGCACGTGAGAACGCAGAACTACCGTTGATCTACAGCGCGCATCGTTTATCGCATGCGCAGCTTCGCGAACGGACAGATCGCGTCCTTGCAGTCGTCGGGCTCTCGGGTCGCGAGGACCATTATCCGAGCCAGCTCTCCGGCGGTCAGCAACAACGCGTCGCCATCGCGCGTGCATTGATTAATGAGCCTGAGATGCTGCTGGCCGACGAACCGACCGGCAACCTCGACAGCCGCACCAGTGTCGAGATCATGGCAGTTTTTCAACAACTGAACGAGCACGGAATTACAATCATCATGGTCACGCACGAATCAGACATCGCCGCCTACGCGCAACGCAATGTGGTGATGCGCGACGGATTGATTCTGGAAGATCAAGCCGTAACCAAACGCACGAACGCAGCAGCACAGATTAAGAGCGAAACTCTCCAGCCGATTTAACAATTTAAACCAATCAACGAACCAACATGCGCATCGGACCCACATTCCACGTCGCCTACCGCGCGTTGCGCCGAAACAAAATGCGCTCGGTGCTCACTGCGCTCGGCATCATCATTGGGGTCGGCGCCGTCATCGCCATGGTCGGGATCGGCAATGGCGCCAAGGCGCAGGTGGAAGCGCAGATTGCCAGCCTGGGAGAAAATGTGATCCTTATTTTCTCCGGGAGCACTACCTCCAGCGGTATTCGCACCGGATGGGGTAGCGCTGGCACTTTGAAAATTGAAGATGCCGAAGCGATCAGGCGCGAAGTGCCGGGCGTCATCGCCGTAAGCGAGGAAGTCATTTCGACGACCCAGGTCGCAGCTGGAAATCAAAACTGGTTCACCCGGATTTACGGGGAGTCAGCCGATTACTTCGACATCCGGCAATGGCCGCTTGCCGACGGGTCCCCGTTCACAGCGCAGGATGTGCGCAGCGCAAACAAGGTTTGCGTCATTGGCCGTACGACCGCGACGCAGATTTACGGTAACGAAAATCCGATCGGCCAAATTTTGCGGATTAAGAACGTGCCGTTCACGATTCTTGGCGTGCTCACGCCCAAAGGTCTAAGCCCGCAGGGCGTAGACCAGGACGACATTGTGGTCATGCCCTACACCAGCGCTATGAAACGCGTCATCGGCGGAACGACGCTGCGCAACATCAACGTGCAAATCGGAGACGAACGCCAGGTTGAAGCCGCGCAGCAGCAAATCATCTCATTGCTGCGACAACGGCATAACATTCGTCCCGGACGCGACGACGATTTTACGGTGCGCACGCAACAGGAAATCGCCGAAGCAGCTACCGCCACATCACGGGTGATGACCCTTCTACTCGGTGCAATTGCGGGCGTCTCCCTGCTTGTCGGTGGTATCGGCATCATGAACATCATGCTCGTGAGCGTAACCGAGCGTACACGCGAGATCGGTGTACGCATGGCCGTTGGCGCCCGTGGAAACGACATTCTTACTCAGTTCCTGATCGAAGCCGTGACGTTAAGTTCCGTCGGTGGCATTATCGGTATTCTCTGCGGCATCGCCACATCGAGAGTCCTTTCGATCTACGCCAACTGGCCCACGTTGATCTCGATCAGTTCAATCGCAATCGCGTTCTTGTTCAGCGCAGCGGTGGGCGTCTTCTTTGGTTTTTACCCGGCGCGCAAAGCTGCTGCGCTCGATCCCATCGAAGCGCTCCGTTACGAATAGTAACTCAGCCTTCCAATCCCCACTTCGTATTATCACTTCCCGTTTTTTTTCCTCGCGGCCGGTTCCGGTGTCTCCGCTATCGCATCCACCTGTATTGGCGCTTCCCCATTCACGCGCACCGTTCCCACAATACGTGCCCGCTCGGCACTTTGTTCCATTCGCTCTGTGTCGCCAGATGCAGCTGTAGCTGGCTGTTGCGACACCGGTAACTCGTAATTGCCCTCGAACACGATCCTCTTTTTCAGGCTGAGGTTGTATCCGGTCGCGCGGAAGTACGATTGGGGACCGGCCGATTCGCCTTCCCCGGCAGAC
>JBLMXD010000143.1:0-4741 GCA_050257575.1 Alphaproteobacteria bacterium
ATCTTTGATCGAGCCACCCGGATTTTGATTTTCCAGCTTCAGAAAAAGCCGACACGGCCCCGTATCGAACTGCGTCACCTCCACCAGCGGCGTGTCGCCGATCAGCGACAAGATCTCCGGCGCTTTATCATGCGTAACGGAAGAAGCAGCGGAAGTATTACTCATAAACTATTCGATGGAAGGTTCGCCCTTGTGAGACCACTCCGACTGACTGTCTGCCAGGAATTGTTGGAGCAGCGGGAAGCGGACCTCGCCGTAATTCAATGCGTAGCGGAGATCGCCGCCTTTGTAAATCCAAGTCGCCGGAATCCAGGTGAGCGCCAGACCGGTAAATTGCTTGATTTTGTTTTCACCGCGACGCGGACCGGGATCTGCCAGGATCGTTACGTTCGGCTGATCGGCAATCCCGAACCTTTTCAGCATGGCGCGTCCGTCCTGCCCGTCATTCCAAACGGAGACGAAACAAAATTTCACCTGCGGATTTTCATTGATCATTTTGCCCCAGCCGCCGGTCTTAAGTTCGGCCTGACAATTCGAACACCACGGGGCCCAAAGATGCACGACGGTCAGCTCCGGCCCCTTGATCACGTCCTGCACTTTTTGCTCGGCCGGTGATTGCGCGCGAAGCGTGCCAGCAATCAACCCGGTCAAAATGAATAGTCGCAGCATCAGCATCCTTGGTCAGAATACGGGAGAAATGCGACCCACTCAAGGTTTGGGGAAACACCCGGCCGGGCCCCAGCTCCCGAGAGTTGACCGGAAGGACAAAAACGCCTACTTTGGCGTCCCCAATTCCGCTTCTGGCAGCAGCTGGATGCGCGGAACATCGGCGTTCGATTAAGGACGCCGCTGTACTGCAGAGGAGGCCTACTTATTTTATGATTCAAATGCAGGACGTGATGTCGAAGGCGATGCCGGATTTCCGTGAAGGAAGCATCATCAAGGGACAGATCCTGGAAATTCGCCCTCGTGAAGTGCTCGTCGATGTCGGGTACAAGTCCGAGGGTGTGATTCCGTTGAGCGAATTCGAAGATCCCGAATCGTTGCAAGTCGGCGACGAAGTGGACGTTCTTCTGGAACGGTTAGAAAACGAAGAAGGCATGGTGGTGCTTTCGAAGGAAAAAGCCGCCTATCGTCAAAACTGGAATAAGATCGTCACCGTTTTCGAGGGTGACGGACTGATCAAGGGCAAGGTGAGATCAGTGGTGAAAGGGGGCCTCATGGTAAACATCGGCGTCGAGGCGTTCCTGCCGGCATCTCAGATTGACGTCGTTCCGCCAAAGGATTTGCAACAGTTCGTCGGGAACACGTACGACTTTAAAATCGTCAAACTTAACGACGAACGAAAGAACGTCGTGCTTAGCCGCCGCGAGGTAATCGAGCAGGAGCGCAGCGAGAAGCGTCAGAAATTCCTGGAAAGCGTCAACGTCGGTGACCGGGTGGTCGGCACCGTGAAAAATATCACGGACTTTGGCGCATTCATCGATCTCGACGGGATGGATGGATTGCTGCACGTGACTGACATGACGTGGGGCCGGTTGGGGCATCCCAGTGAGCTGTTGAAAGTGGGGCAGCAGTTAGAAGTCGTCGTGCTCGACATCAACAAGGAAAAAGAGCGCGTTTCACTCGGCCTGAAGCAAACCCAGAAGAATCCCTGGGACCAGATCGAGGAACGATTCCCCGCGGGACAACGCATCAAAGGCAAAATCACCAATCTTGTTCCCTATGGCGCTTTTGTTGAGATCGAGGAAGGCGTGGAAGGTTTAATCCACGTCTCCGAGCTTTCATGGACCAAACGCATCATGCGCCCTTCCGATATTCTCAGCGTGGGCCAGGAGGTCGAAGCCGTGGTGCTTGGCGTAAACAAGGAAGAACAGAAGATCTCGTTAGGCCTGCGGCAGCTGGAGCCGAATCCGTGGGACGAAATTGAAAAGAAGTTCACCATCGGCAGCCGGGTCAAAGGTACAATTCGCAACATGACCGCTTACGGTGCGTTTGTGGAATTGGAAGAAGGCATTGATGGGATGATTCATGTCTCCGACTTGAGTTGGACACGGAAGATCAATCACCCCAGCGAGATGTTTAAGAAAAACGATGAAGTCGAAGCCGTCGTAATCGACATCGACAAGGTAAACCAGCGCATCAGTCTAGGTATCAAGCAACTGACCGAAGATCCGTGGAAAACGATTGATGAGAAATACAAGATCGGCGACCTGGTGAACGGGAAAGTGACAAAGCTCGCCAGCTTCGGCGCGTTCGTGCAATTGCAGGACGATATTGACGGCCTTGTACACATCTCGCAGTTGAGTGAAGATCACGTGGCAAAAGTGAAAGACGTCCTCAAAGTGGGTCAGGAAGTGGAAGCGCGTGTGATCAAGGTCGACAAGGTCGAACGTCGCATCGGCCTCTCCATCAAAGCCGCAAATTATTCCGAAGAACAACTTCGCAAGGAAGTTGAATCATTCGATACGCTCCGTCCCGGCGAAGACATGGTCGGTCTGGAAAAAGCTTTCGCCGCAGCGGAACAGGAAGAATATCGCCCCGGCGAATCGAGGCATGGCGCGAAGGAATCGAACGAATCCAATAGCGAAAAAAAGAAAGAATCGAAGAAGAAATAGCCCCGGATTTTTTGTCGCCGATTAAGGAACCTCGGCGATAAACGGCGTAACAGCGCTGCAGTTCAAAGCGCAACCGGGTAAAGTGTCTCCAATGAGCCACGGCACTCGGGCAATGATGCGTGCGCCGGGCCCAAGTCTTTGGGCCGTTCCGATTGTCTATCTCATTTCGCTCGTTGGCACGTTTTTGTTAGCAGGCGAGCAGGCCCGGCATTGGGCTGTTTTTTTAATCATCGCGGCAGCAGTGTTCGCGGTGCTGCTGTGGGGGCCTCAAAAATGGGCACCGGCATTCTCAAACAACGTTAATGGCTCAACGGGTAGAGACCGCAACCGGTTGTCTGATTGGATTCCGATAGCTATCGCGCTGGTTTTTGCTCTTACAGCGGACCTCCGTTACGTCGCGGTTCCCAGGGAGACATTCGGTGTCGCGGGCATTTTATGGCTCACGAGCATAGGCGTGCTGCTCTTGCCCGCGTGTTTCAACTCTCATTCGTCAGGGCGGATTCCCAACGCGCCGGATTCCAGGCCATGGGCAACTTGGGAGATAGGCGTTCTCGTCGGGCTGTTCCTGGTAGCGCTACTCACTCGAGTTTGGAATCTCACGAAGTTTCCCGATAACATTTACCCGGACGAAATCATGACCGGCACGGTCGCGACTCAGGCGTACCTTGGCCCGACTCATCCGCCGCCATCTATTTTCAGCACGTTGTGGAGTGGGATCGATCTGCCCGCTCTCTGGTTCTGGATCACGGCAATATTTCTGAAATCAGGTGGGACCTCGCTTGCAATGCTAAGGCTACCTGCCGCCTTGTTCGGAGCGGCCACAGTCCTGCCAGTCTATGGATTGATACGCGGAACCTGGGGGAGATACGCGGCGACCGCAGGAACTGCGATCATGGCCTTCAGCGTGTCCAATGTTCATTACAGCCGGCTCGGTCTGAATAACATCACGACACCGTTTTTCTGGGCGACATGTTTCTTTTTTTTAATGCGTGGCCTTCGATCGCGCGGGCGGTCCGATTGGGCGATCGCAGGTCTGTCAGCCGGTTTAAGTGAGTACTTCTATTACGGAACACGTCTCCTGCCGTTCATTCTGCTCTTGTTTGTCGTTTTCGTATTCGCTGTTCATTGGCAACAAGCGCGTAAATGTGTGAGCGGCTTCCTCGTGATGGCTGGAGGCTATGTCGTTGGGTTCGGTCCGCTGTTAGTTCACTTTCTCCGAAATCCGAATCTCTACTTCGGGAGAGGAGCGAGCCTTCTGATATGGTCGCATGTTCCAGGTAGTTTCGCGGATCTTCAACTGGCGTGGAAAACCATTTGGCCGGTGTTAGCCGAGAACCTGCTGGGCATCAGCACTCATAGCTCGCAAGACATCATATTCTATGCGCCGCTGTTGTTTCCTGCCGAAGCAGCTCTGCTTGTTTTGGGCGTTGCGCTGCTCGTATGGCACTGGCGTCATCCTGCTGCCTTTCTCATGCTCGCTTCCGGTCTAGGCGTACTGCTCGTAGGCGGTACTCTCGTCGCGTATCCGAACAGCCTCCCGCCTCTGATCAACCATTGGACACCAGCGTTCCCTGCATTCTACGTGGCGTTGGCAGTACCTGTTGGCGCATGGGCTGCGGCCAGCAAGCCGTATTTGCCAAGTCGACTACCTTGGATTCTGCCAGCAACACTTGCAATTGCGTTACTGGTGCTGGCCTCGTTGAATTTAAACTCTTATTTCGATCGTTATCATGCTGATCCCGAGAGCCTGAAGAGCAACGCATACCGATCGGCCCAACAGAACTACGAGGTGCAAACTGCTCAGAGCCGTTATCTGGCAGCGCTCGGCGGCGAATACGAAGTGTTTACCGTAGGCCAAAGCCCGTGGCCTTACGATCCGATCGTCACGCGATACCTCGTACCGCGGCAGAAATGGACGCTCCTAACGAACCCCACCGTGGAACTGGCTTCTATCAATCCGGACGGCAAAGGTCTGGCATTTCTCTTTTCTCCAGGCAACGAACAATACCGGAAGTTAGCTCACGAACTATTTCCCAGTGGCAAGGATGGTGAAGTAACGACCCGGCTCGGCAAGCACCTGTTCTACACCTACGTGCTCACGCCAGCGCAGGCGCGGCACATCG
>JBLMXD010000144.1:0-2785 GCA_050257575.1 Alphaproteobacteria bacterium
CTCGTCCGCTGGGATCGATCACAAATCGAAGGCGCAGCGTCCCAATATTAATCAGATCACGTTTCTGCTCCACATAAGTATACCAGCGGGAGCCGATCGAATCGGACACAATCTTCTGATATCGGCCAAGGGGGGTGCCCAAAGCGTTTACGGACGATATGCCGCGGTTGGTAATGTTTCCCGCAATCTGCGTCCGTTCCTTCTGGCGACGATACGCCGAGCGGGCTTGCGACGTTGCAGCGGCGGCATCCAGCGCAGCCGCCGATTTTTGTGTGAGCAACGCAAACTGCTCCGCAGCTGTGACCGGTTCCGGCTGGGCCGCAGGCTGCGCACTCTTCTGTTCAGCCGCTGGTTTCTGCTGTGCCTGTGCTCCCTTCGAGTCGAGCGAGTATTGATTTGTTTCGAAATCCAGTAACGGGCGATCTTTGCCTGCCTGTGATGGCAACGGCAATTCACCGGTCGCCGCCAGCTCGCTCGCTCCGATCGAATTAGCGTTCGATTCAAACGTTTTGTCCTTCGGCTCCGGTGCCTTTTTAGATTCGTCCGTTTCGATGAACTGGGAATTTTTCGCAGCCGTCGACGTCGGCGACAAATCCATGAACGTCAGTTCAACCGGTTTTTCCGGCGCTGGAAGACTCGGCGAAAAATAGCCGCCGAAGGCAGCGAGCAAAAACGCCACCACCAGATGAATCAAAATCGCCACCAGTAGCGCCCAGAAAATTGTTCGCGCGTCCTGTTCGTAGTCCCGCAGCTTGTCGGGATTGCCAGGCCGGGCAAAAGCAAAGTCAGCCGTCGTCATGAGGCAAGGATCGCTTGGTAGAGAAGCATTCGGGCGTAGACGCTCTTTTAAGGCTGGAACACTATCTCAGGGCACAGGCGCTGACAACTTTGACGACCTCCCCAGGCGGGGGGGTGGACCGCCCCCACCCCGCTCAGCACGCCCGAGGTAGGAGCGATTGACCTCAATGGCCGGATCGCCGCGAAGCCATTCGCGCGTGATGAAACAGATACTGCTGCGCATATCCCCCGTGCTGTCCGAAATAGGTTTCTGAGAACTTGCGTAGCCCTTGCGCCGTCACCTTCCCTCGACGCGGCAGATATTGCTTCCTTAAGACACGTTCGATCCACACATCGATCGGGAATGCCCGGAGCCGCTCATATCCGAACAGCATCACGCAGTTCGCAACCTTCGGTCCCACGCCGGGCAACGCACAGAGCTGTTCTCGGAGCTCGTCGTCCCCCAGTTTTTTCCACGCCTCGAGATCCGCTTCACGGGAGCTGACCAGGCGAGCAGTCGCGTGCAGGTTCTTTGCGCGGTAACCGAGGGCGCATTCGCGCAGCGCTGAGTCCGACGCTTCTGCAATTCTCCGCGGCGATGGAAACGTGTAAACCACATCACTGCCGGCTCGCCGTGGTTCACCAAATCGTTTACGAAGCGCGAGGGAAATCTGTCGAATGTGTGCCACCTGTTTCATCGATGAACAGATGAACGTGGCCAGGCACTCCCACTTCGGTTGTCGAATGACACGTAGCCCTCGGCAAAAATCGCGGGCCGCATTCATTACCGGATCTTTCGGGAACGAATCGCAGATTTTTCCCAGCGGATGGTCGAGCGCGAAATAGTGCTCCACGATTCTGCCGAGCAGTCGCCGCGGCGACTTGGCCATCTCGCCAAAACGAACTTTAAACGATTCACCGTTCTGTTCGACATACACCGCACGATCTCCAATTGTCCCCACAAACCCGGTGCCGGCCTTTTGCCAATGGAACACCTGACCGGAATCCAGCGTCTTCTCGAGATCGAAGTCAGTGGCGCGGATCTTGATCACGTGCGTGAAGATTAGCAACGAACGACGAATGTCTAATGACGAAGCCGGAATTGTAGGGCGTCTGTGTCAGACGCCATGGCGTTTCGCAGAATGGAGACGCGGGGACGCGAGCGACATAGACGGGGAGCCCATTTGGGCGAGAGAGCGGGAGCGAACGAGTCAAACACCCTACAAGCCGCTCGGATTTGTTTCGTCATTCGACATTCGCCATTCGTCATTCAAAATGACCGGCAATATGGACGCCCGGCTGGCCATCGATAGCACGGTTTTGTTCCTCTACTTCGCGGTGATTATCTCCATCGGCCTTTACATGGGCCGGAAGGAGGAAAATCTCAAGGACTTCGCGCTCGGTGGTCGCGCGATTCCGTGGTGGGCGGTGCTCGCATCGATCATCGCCGCTGAAACAAGCGCCGGGACCTTTTTCGGAACGCCGGGCGAAGGATTCGCGTTGCGCAACTACACGTATTTGCAACTGGCGCTCGGCACAATCCTGGCGCGGATCCTGGTCAGTTATATTTTCATCAAGCCGTACTACGACTACAAAGTCTTTTCGATTTACGAATATCTCACCGCTCGCTTCGGCGTTCCGACGAAGAATGCTGCGTCGGCGGTTTTCATGTTTACGCGTTTGCTGGCGTCGGGCGCGCGCCTCTACGTCGCGGCGATCGCGCTTGCGCTGGCGTATGAAATGATTCGCGGCGTGCAGCCCGGTCAAAGGGAAACGCTTTTCATTTACATCGGCGCAAACGTCGCCATCGTCATTTTGACGGCCATCTACACGACGCTCGGCGGAATCAAAGCCGTCATCTGGACCGATTTTATTCAGGCCTCCATCATGATTGGCAGCGCACTTGCGGCGCTAGGGTTGCTTTACTTCGCGATTCCCGGCGGGTGGAACGAAGTCGTGCAGCGGCACGGCGGATTCGGTATCTCGGATTTCTTCACTACCGGACTCG
>JBLMXD010000145.1:0-4119 GCA_050257575.1 Alphaproteobacteria bacterium
TGTCCGCTTTCTTGATCGACGTCACCACCAGCTTGCCCTCTGCGTTCTTGTGATAGGTGACTGTTATACGCGACAAGGTCTCGAACTCCGTGTGCCACTTCTCATCCTTGTCACCTGGAATTTCAACGACCAGCGTGAGCTCCGTCCCATCGTCCAGCTTCAGGTAAAGCTTATTGTTCGTGAAGCCACGATGCTCTCCCGTAACGACCGTACTGGCGCCGCTCCCTTGAGCTGGCTCCTCGGCGACAACCGACGAGCCGCCGCAAGCCACCAGGCCAAGAACAAGCCAGATTCGGAAAACTGTTAACGTTCGCATCAACGCCTGAGGGGTTACTCTAAATCGCCGAAGTCCAGGTGCAATCTGTGTTTTGGAATCTCTTTGCTCTCCAGCAGAGCTTCTTCGCGCTACATGCTTTTGAGGCTATTATCAAAACCACCAACGATGAAACGTCACACATCTAGGTTTCTTGCGGTTGTCCTGATGGGGCTTCTTTTTTGTTCCTGTGCCGGGGCTCCCCGACATGTCACCACCAGCGGCCACGTTCCCGCCGTTGCAACCGAGTTGCAAATCACGCAGAACATCATCCCTCCAGGGAATTGCGGACGTCCCCTGCATCGGCCGATGCGTCCGACATTTATCACCATTCATTCAACCGACAATACGTCTCGTAGCGCCAACGCATTGAGTCACGCAGTCGCCATGAAGAAGGGGTTCCGAAGCCGTCACAATCGTACTGGATTTCTCACTTGGCATTTCACTGTGGACGATCATTCCATTTACCAGAGCCTCCCCACCAACGAAACTGGAGAGCATGCTGATTACGAGGGCCAGGGAAACAGGTCCTCTATCGGGATCGAAATGTGTGTAAACCGCGGCAACAATATTGGCAGCACTATCGACCGCACCGCCCAACTCACAGCCAGCCTGATGCGTCAATATAATATCCCTATCGATCATGTTGTCCCGCACATGCACTGGCGGATGGTCCGTTACAGTGACGGCCGCGATTTAGGGTTCAAAAAATGCCCGAGAATTCTGCTCGATGGCGGCCATCTTGGTCCAAAATGGAGTGCATTCATCGCCAAAGTCTCATTTTATGCACGTTGAAGTCGGCAGCGACGTTCGCGGCCAACTTATCTTTAGAGTTTATTCGCGCATCGTATGCTGAGGGTGCTATGAGACGCGGTTAACAGCCGCCACGTTGCAGACGCCTGGACGAAATAAGAGCGACCATCACTAACATAGTCGGGTACTGAAATTTTCGGCCGCTCAATGATGGAATCTGTCGATTTTGGGCTTGCCTTTCGTTCGGCGATTCTAATACCTAGGTGGGATTCCTTAAGTTGTGGCCGAGCTGGATACAGATTTGCGGGGACTGGTAGTCCAGAAAGAGTTCTTCGATAAGAACCCTTCCGCGGGCAGGATGTCAATCGGCCCAGATGAGCCTTTGTATGTCGCGGTAAAGTTCATTGGGAATGTTTCGGCCTTGAAGAGCGCGGGCCTCGAGATCGCGGAAATCGCAGGCGACTTCGCATATGGTAAAACGAACGTGGCTGGCCTGGTCGCCCTCGATCGTGATCCGCAAGTGATATCGGTCGAGAAGCAGCGGCGTCATCGGATTCATCTGGACGACAGCGTGCCGGAGCTGAAGGCAGACCAAGTCTGGTCGCGCTCCGGAGATAACTTCACCGGTTATACAGGAAAGGATGTGATCGTCGGTATCATCGACACCGGGATCGACTTTCGACACGCCGCCTTCCAGCACGCCGACGGCACGACGCGCATCCATAAGATCTGGGATCAAACGTTAACAGCGCAAGGCGGAGAAACCGTGCCAGGCCCAATCAACCGGGCGAGTTTGTTGGACACGCCGGGAACGCCAATTGCCCTCGGATACGGTGTGGAATACGACGCTGGGCAGATCAAGGCGGCGATTACCAACGATGCGAGTGCTCCTATCAAGGCCCGGCACAAAGACGATGATGGACACGGTAGTCATGTAGCCGGAATAGCAGCCGGCGATGGATCGCAGTCAGGCAGCTGCCACGGGGCATTTCACTACATTGGGGTCGCCACCGATGCAACGCTAATCGTGGTGCGGAAATGGCACCTTTCGGACAATGATAGCAAAACACCGCCGACGAACACAAACACGATGCTCGATGCAATTCGCTACGTCATCAACGAAGCCCGGCAACTGAGCAAGCCGGTGGTCATCAATCTGAGCCTGGGATTTTTCTCGGAAAGGATGGACGGAAGTCACAACGAAACTATTACGGTCGACCGATTACTGACCAACAATTCCACCGGGACGGCGATTGTCTTTTCTGCTGGCAATGACGGAAACAAGAACTTTCATGCGAATGCCACTGTGCCAGCCGGGCCGACGGCGATACTTGAATTGAAGTTCAAGGTGAGCAAGGATGACACGAAGGAACGCGACCTCGCGATTCTTTATTCAGGTTCCAACTTACAGGTAAAAATTACCTCTCCCGTCGGCGGGGCCGCCGGAACCATCGGTTTTCTCGTTTCCGGATTGAGCCTTGTTAGCATCACAGCGAACGGCAGCAGTGGAAATGTGACGTTGAGCAACCAACCGAACCGGATCGACATCACCATCACGCCGGGAACAGGCGACACAAACGCTGATGGCGAATGGTCGATCGAGTTTAAGGACAGCGGGAGCACAGCCACAGTCATCGACGCCTTCTGTCTCTTCGGGAGTTCACACGACGACAAGTCTCCTCATTTCCTTGATCACACCACTTCCAGGAACACACTCGACACGAATGCTTCGGGAAGGGAAAGCATCTCGGTGGGTTCATATCGCCTGGCGGGTGTTTTTCACGGAAGCAGATTATCGGATTTTTCCAGCCGCGGACCGACCACGGATTCACCGCCGCGAGTCAAACCGGACATTTGCGCCCCCGGCGAAGACATTACTTCGGTCGGGATTGCAAAAGACCGGGGGGGTTGTCAGCGCTGTTGCTGTAACTCCTGCCGCAGCTTCTATGTGGACCTGAGCGGCACAAGCATGTCGGCGCCCCACATTACCGGCCTGATCGCGTTGATGCTGCACAAGAATCCAAACCTCACGCACACCGAAATTAAGAATCTGCTCACTGCGAACTTCGCCCCAAAACCAGCAGGCTCGACTCCGGATGAGGACGTGGGTTGGGGAGCGGGGCGAGCGGACGCGAAGAAAACGGTCGATACCGTGACGCAGGTGAATCCGCCGGTGTCCAAGCTCGCGGCTGCGTTGCCACCGGTAACTGCGCTTCACAAAACCTTTCTCGAAACGGTCCGCGGCCCGATTCTCGACAAGCTGTTTCACGAGCACGCCGATGAAGTGTGGGAGCTGATTCAAAAGAACCGTCGTGTGGCGACCGTCTGGCATCGCTGCCGGGGACCTGTGTGGGTGCGGTTCGCGCTCAAAGCGGCGCAGACTCCTTGCGAGGCGGTGCCGCTGGAGACGGCGGGTTTGCGATTTACTGATGCGTGCGCTCGATTTGCGCAAGCGCTGAAACGCTTCGGCTCGGAAGCGCTACGGCGCGATGTGAAAATCTGGGAATCCGAAGTCTGGCACGTACGCGATGGAATGACCCTTTTGCAAATCGTCGCGGCAATCGGCAACCGCCCCAACCCTCTCGTGCCAGGGCGATCTGCGGGCTGAAACTCCAAACGGATGGGAAATTCTTCGGGAACCATCGAAACACTCGTTCTCGAGTTGGGCAATGCGCTCAAGCCGCTTAAGGATTTGCTTGGGCCGCAGATTTTTTCGAATCTTCGTTGCCTTTCCGCCAGCCTGGGCGTGGAAGTACCATCAGCAATCAGCGGTGACGCAGCGCTCTTGGGGAAACTCACGGCGGCCTCCACGAAGGCTGGAGAACTAGAGCCGCTAATCGCAAATCTCGCCGCGGCCATTGCTGCTGACAGCACGCCGAGCATAATCGCAAGTGGAGCTGCGCTTATCGCGAAAGTCGCAGAACTCTCTACGAGCCTCGCTGATGTAGGAACCGCATTGCACGCCGCGGCGAATTCGCTGCCGCCTTCGCAGCGGACCGCGTTGCAAGACCTGGCCAACACACTGGTAACGCGGGCCATCGAATTCATGGCGG
>JBLMXD010000146.1:0-4909 GCA_050257575.1 Alphaproteobacteria bacterium
GCGCTGATTCTCGGAGCGGCGCTCAGACCCCGGCATCGCGAACGCGCCTTCCCAATCGCAGCGGGCGACATCTTCTTTCAAACCACCGCAGTCAGTGTGTTTTCCGCAATCATGCTCAACGCTTTGCCAATGTGGCGGAAGAACTGCGGTCCGCATGCTCTTGCAGAACTGCGGCGCAAATTGCAGGAAGAAAAAGCGATCTTCATCATTTTCCCGGAGGGCGGACGCACGCGTACCGGTTCCATTATGCCGTTCAAACACGGCCTCGGGATGCTTGTTGCTGGAACAAATGTGCCGGTTGTCCCTTGCGGCCTTTTTGGGACTTTCGAGGCCCTGCCGCCGAACCGAAAAGTGCCACGCCCTGTGAAGATCAAACTGTCAATCGGAGCACCTCTGGAGTTTACAGGTATTCCGAATAATCGTGAGGGCTGGTCACAAATTGCACGAAGTGTCGAATCCTCCGTTCACAATCTGACAGGGCAATAAGGGTGGGGGACATCGCGCTGCGATGTCCGGACGCCGCGGCGCAGCGTCCCTACCTTTCCGCGTATCGCTCCAGCTTTTGCGCCAGATCAGGGGGAACGTGCGCAACGATCAGAGCATCGTTGCTTTCGTAACGTAATTCGAGCACGTGACCCACTCGATGAATCTCAGCGATCAACGCGCTTTCGTGCGCGGGAATTCGAAATCGCGACCGCAACCGCCATGAACTGAGTGCGCCCTCTAGCCCTTGCACGAGATTACTAACTCCCTCTCCTGTGTGCGCGGAGATCGCCACGCTACCGAGAAACCGCTTCAGGTAGGAATCAACCACCTCGCGATTTGGCAGATTATCGATTTTGTTGAACACGATCAGTGTTTGTTTGCCATAAGCGTCGAGTTCTTTGATTACGCTATCGACCGCTTCCATCTGTTCGTCCACGCGGGGATGGCTCAGGTCGACAATGTGAATGAGCAAATCCGCTTCGCTAACCTCCTCCAGTGTCGCCTTGAACGACTCAATCAGTGTGTGAGGAAGCTTTCGCAAGAAACCGACAGTGTCCGTGAGCAGGACCCGCTGTTTGTTAGGCAAAACGAAGCTGCGTGTGGTGGGATCCAGTGTGGCGAAAAGCTTGTTCTCAGCTACCACGTCTGCTCCCGTAAGCAGATTCAGCAGCGTCGATTTACCCGCGTTCGTATAACCCACGACTGCGGCGACGGGCCATTGGTGGCGTTTGCGTCCCTGTCGTTGGATGGCGCGTGTTTTGCGCACGGACTCCAGCTCGCGCTCAAGCCGCGAAATGCGTTCCTGCACCCGGCGGCGATCGACTTCCAATTGCGTTTCCCCGGGACCGCGCGTCCCGATGCCGCCTGTCTGCCGCGACAAGTGGTGCCACATTCGAGTAAGACGCGGCAAAAGATATTGCAACTGCGCGAGCTCGATTTGCAATCGGCCTTCCCGGCTGCGCGCGCGCTGCGCAAAAATATCGAGGATCAATTGCGTCCGGTCGAGCACCTTGCGGGCGAACAAATTTTCCAGGTTTCGCCCCTGCGCCGGCGAAAGTTCATCATTGAAAATGACCGAGGTGACCTGTCGATCCCGACACGATTCTTTGATCGACTCCGCTTTGCCGCGACCGATGTAGTACGGCGCTGTCGGCTTCTGCAATTTTTGCGTCACTGTGTCGACAACCTCCGCTCCCGCGGAGTTCGCCAATTCGCGCAACTCGTCCAGCGAATCGTGCAAATCCCACTTCGACACGCCTTCCTTTTCCAAGCCGATCAGGAGCGCGCGCTCCCGTAATTTTTGCGGACGCGTTTCAATCATCGAGTTGCGTGACCCCCGAACGCGCCCGGAGCAGAATGCATTTCACAGCTTCGTTGTGACTAAGAGACGACAGGTTCAGCGGTAAAAAATTAGTTTGCCGCCGAAACCAGGTCAACTGTCTCTTGGCGTAGCGTCGCGTGGCCTGCTGAATTTCCGCGACACACTGCGGTAACGATTTTTTTCCAGCGAGCAATTCCTGGATGTCGCGCAGACCGATCATCTGCGAAGCAGTCGTGCTGGTTAGTCCGCTGGCGAGCACCTCCTCGATTACGCCGCGCTCAAACATCGTTGCCACTCGTCGATTGATTCGTCCGTAAAGTTCCTCGCGGTCGCGCAAAACGAACACGCCTGTAGCCGGGATCGTCGATCCCGGCCGGCCGGCGTCACCGACTTCGGCTACAACTTTCGATACGGCCTTTCCAGTCAGCAGACAAATCTCGAGGGCACGCACCACACGACGGCGATTCTTGATATCGATTTCCCCGGCTGTTTCTGGATCGAGTTCCGTAAGCCGTGCGCGCAATTGATCCAAGGTCATGGCCTCTAATTCTTCGCGCAGCTTCGGATCAGATTCGGGCAGGGGCGCCAGTCCGTGGCTCAGCGCTTTGATGTAAAGCCCGCTTCCGCCGACTACGATTGCAAGTTTGCTGCGAGAATTAATCTCGTTAATGGCGCGAGCGGCGCTGCTACGATATTTCTCTGCGTTCATCGTTTCTGAGAGCGGAACTATTCCGATCAGGTGATGCGGCGCTTTAGCCAGATTTGCCGGGTTCGGCTTTGCGCTCAGCAGATCGAGTCCTCGATAGACTTGGAACGCGTCGCCGTTGACGATTTCCGCCCCTAATTCGCGTGCGACATCGGCCGCAAGCTCGGATTTTCCGGCTGCCGTTGGACCGACAATGAAGAACGCTCGCGTCATCCCGACAGACGCGGTGCGCCTTATTCGACGCGCGCGGCCTTCACGATTTGGGCGAAGCTCCGCGGGTCCAAGCTGGCGCCGCCGACAAGAGCGCCGTCAATATCAGTTTTGCTCATGAGTTCGCGCGCGTTCTCGGGTTTGACGCTGCCGCCGTACTGAATTCGGATCCGGTCCGCCGTCGCGTCGTCGGACATTTCGCGCAGTGTGCGGCGAATGAACGCGTGCGCTTCCTGTGCTTGCTGTGGTGTTGCGTTGCGGCCGGTACCGATGGCCCACACCGGTTCGTACGCGATCACACTTTCCTGCAACTCCTTCGGCTTTAGACCAGCGAGACTCCCGCGCAATTGGATGGACAAGATTTTTTCCACATTGCCCTTGTCCCGCTGCTCGAGCGTTTCTCCAACGCAAACAATCGGGCGCAGTTTTCCCTCGTGCGCTGCGCGCACCTTGCGATTCACTATTTCGTCAGTCTCGCCGAACAACGTCCGGCGTTCGCTGTGGCCCAGCACGACGTAGTGCACAA
This sequence comes from Alphaproteobacteria bacterium, assembly GCA_050257575.1. Classification (GTDB taxonomy): domain Bacteria; phylum Verrucomicrobiota; class Verrucomicrobiia; order Chthoniobacterales; family UBA10450; genus Udaeobacter. The sequence continues at coordinate 3,250 of JBLMXD010000146.1, forward strand.
AAAGGTCACGTAAAAGCGGCGCGCTAATCTCACCTGTAAACGCCCCGCTCTTCTCCCAGTACATGTTTTGCGCACCGACCTTGATGTTCTGAGCTCTGCCCAGGGCATCCGTCACTTTTGCAATCGCAGTGAATGGCGGAATGATGACCACTTCGACATCCGTGATTTCGCCAACGTCCCGAAGAAACGACTCCACGAAGCGCGCTGACTCGCCCTGTGTCATGTTCATTTTCCAGTTGGCCGCGATGATTTTTTTCCGCATCTAGTTCTTGTCTGTTAGCGCGGCCACGCCTGGTAACTCTTTGCCCTCCAGCAATTCCAACGTCGCGCCGCCACCGGTGGAAATAAACGTCATTTTTCTTGCCAGTCCGGCCTGCTTGACTGCAGTGACCGAGTCGCCGCCGCCGATGATCGTCGTGGCGCCCGACTGCGCCATGGCTTCTGCGATTGCAATTGTGCCCTCGCCAAATTCGGGAATTTCAAAGACGCCCATCGGTCCGTTCCACAAAATCGTTTCCCCCTTGGCAATTTCCTCCTGATAAAGTGCGATGGTTGCCGCGCCGATATCAACGGCCTGCCATCCGTCGGTGATCCCGTGCTGGGGCGTGAGACGACTGGTGTTTCGCATGTCCGCTCCGGAACGAATTTCATCCGTCTCGACCACATCAATTGGAAGGAGAAAATTCACGCCACGTTGCTTCGCCAGATCCAAAAGCTCCCGCGCAAGATCAACCTTGTCGGCCTCGACCCGGCTTGCTCCAATCGGGATTCCTTCGGCCTTCAGGAATGTGTTCGCCATCGCGCCGCCGATGAGAATGCCGTTCGCCCTTTCCATTAGCGCCTTCAGCACACCGATTTTATCTGACACCTTGGCGCCACCCAGGATCACGATAAACGGCCTTGCCGGATTCTGAAGCTCGTCACGCAAATGTTTGAGTTCTTTTTCCATCAAAAGACCCATGGCCGACTTCTGCACGAACTTTGTGATGCCAGCTGTGGACGCATGCGCGCGGTGCGCTGCGCCAAAGGCATCGTTTACATAAAAATCGCCGAGCCCGGCTAGGGCCTTGGCAAACTCCGGATCATTCGCCTCCTCACCTGGTTGAAAGCGAACGTTTTCCAATAGCGCTACATCCCCGTTCTCCATGTGCTCAACAATTTCCTTCGGGACCTCTCCAATGGTGTCGCGACTGAAAATAACGGGATGATGGATCAGCGAATGCAAGTATTCGCCCAGCGGCCGAAGTGAGTATTTTTCGACCGGCTTTCCCTTCGGCCGGCCAAAGTGCGACATCAAAATCGTTTTCGCACCGTGTTCGCGCAGGTAATTGATGGTCGGCAGAGTTTCGCGGATTCGCGTGTCGTCAGTAACACGCACTTTGCCGTTGCGGGCTTCTGTCGGCACGTTGAAGTCCACTCGGACTAGCACACGTTTCCCGCGCACATCAAGATCACGGATGGAAACCTTCGCCATTATTTGCTCCTGCTCGTGATCGTGATCGTGATTAGTCAGCCAGCATATCCATCAATTCGACGCAGCGATTGCTGTAACCCCATTCGTTATCGTACCACCCAACCACTTTTGCGAAACGATTGCTGGTCATCAGAGTTAGCTTGCTGTCGAAGATGCAGGAGTGCGGATTGCCAACGATGTCCTCGG
>JBLMXD010000147.1:0-4025 GCA_050257575.1 Alphaproteobacteria bacterium
TTCCAGTCCGGCCGCGCCTTCATCATTGCCAACAAGCAGATTCGCCACTCGCAGTGCAAAGCAATCCAGCGCGCCGCTGGTCGAAACACCAAACTGCCTGAACCCTGCCCGACCAAGATCCTGCACGCTTGTGAGAAATCCCGCGTGCAGAACGATGAGGCCCATAACCGGCTCCTTCATCTGTTCAACGACTCAAACTTCTCGCTGGTGATCACGCGAAAGCGGACGCGATCGCCCGGCCGTAGAGTCGTGGGGGGATTTGTTGTCGGATCGAACAACTTAAGCGGGGTACGGCCGATCAGATTCCAGCCGCCTGGAGAACGCGACGGATAAATGCCAGTTTGCCAGCCCCCGATTCCAACGGAGCCGGGAGGAATTTCCTTTCGCGGCGTGTCTCGTCGCGGCGTCGCCAATTTCTCTGGCAATCCCGCCAAAAACGTAAAGCCCGGAACGAATCCAATGCAGGCGACTCGATACTCCGCGGCGCTATGGAGATCTACAACTTCCTCTGTCGAGATTTGAGCGTGGCGCGCAACATCATCAAGATCTGGAGCAAATTCGGATTCGTAGCAAACAGGAATTTCCACGATGGGAACATCGCTGGTGGGACGTTTTACGCGCCGGTCGGGGTCAACGCCCCCGGCCACAACTTCGTGGATGCGCTCCACCAGCCACTCGAACACTTTGTCCGGTGTTCCGCTCGATCTTGCGACGGTGATCGGATCAAAAAAAACCGACACGCCGGTATAGGCCGAGGCCAGTTCAATCACACCGGGGATCGCAGCCTTGCGAAGCAATCGAAACGCGCGGAGAACCTCATCGAGCGTCTCCCTCGGGGCATCGTTGTAGTGCTCGCGCAGCCGCACAATCAATGCCGAATCTCCGAGCGGGATAATGTCCATCAGATCATCGTGTCGTGTTAGGCGCAGCGAAATACAAGACCCTGCAGCAAGGCGGAACAATTTATTCGATGCGCTTTGCCTCGATTTCGATACTGATCGCAACCGACTGGCTGATTCCTGAAATCGATTCGGTCGCTGAAGCGAACATCAAATTGAACTCGCGCCGATTGACCGGGTCGGTGGTCACAGCCCAGCGTGTCCGGCTCGTGTCATTGCTCGGGGTCAGAAGTTTCACATGCAGCGTGACCGGTTTCGTCACGCCGTGCATCGTCAGATCGCCGTGAATATCCCCGCTTTGCGGGCCAGTTCGCTTCACGCTTCGACTCTGGAAGGTCATATTCGGGAATTTTTCTACGTTAAAGAATTCGGCGCTGCGAAGGTGATCGTCGCGCTTTTTGATGCGCGTATCGAGGCTGCGTACATCGATTTGGACTGTGACCGAGGAATTCTCAGGATGCTCGCGATCAACTTCGATTCTGCCGCTGAAATTAGTGAATTTGCCACGCGTGGTGCCGAGAAACTGATGCACGCTGAAACCGATCGTCGACCCGGACTGATCGAACTTGTAGATCTCCTTTGCCGTTGCAAAGGAAGCCATACAACCAATCAAGAAGGCAACGAGCAGAGCGCACGATCTCATGTGGCAGTTTCCTTCGCCTGTGCCGCGAGCGTTTTCAAGAGCGGGGTCCGCGAAAGAGGCAATCGTCCAAACAAATTTCCCAGCGCAAACGCCGGATCGGTTTTCAATTCCTTTTGATCGTGCACACCGGCGATGCGTGCCAGCTCCGTTTCAAAATGCGCGACTGCGCGCAGCGTTGGATCATTCGCGTCAAGGTAATTGAACGCGCGACGGGACAAATCAAACAACTCGGGCTCGCGATGATCACGCTCGGTGCAAACTTCGATTAACTCGACAAAATAGGCCGCAGCCTGGGTGCGCAAATAGTTGCTCCGAATTCCGGGAAACGGATTTTTGAGGACGACTTCGGCCAGTGTGTGCAGATCAGATTTGCGGCTCCGTACGATGGAAATTTCAGCCTCGAAAAATAAATCCAATTTTCCGGCAAACGGACTTTTTGGACGTCGCGCGCCCTTGGCGATGGTTTGCACGCAACCAAATGATTCCGTGCACCACGACACGATTAAGGTTGTATCACTGAATTTTCGTTTCCGAAGCAGGATTGCCTCTGTGCTTTCCATTCGGCGCAAACGTAGCACATCCAGTGAATTGTAGAGGTGCTTGTGCCAGGCACCTGTCCACAAGAATTTGGCGTTCGCCGCGGCGAACGCCGCTACAACGCTTTGCGGTTCACAGGAGCAAGGTGCCCTTTTGCATTTATTACGCGCGCCCGCCATGATAATTGATGCCCGCAAAAACTACCGAAACGGCGCGCGTACCCGAGGACATCAGCGGGCGACAGCACCGCATTCCTGTGGGCGGCATCACGTGGCGGTACACGTTTCGCGCACTGCGATATCGCAATTATCGCCTCTTCTTCTGGGGCCAACTGGTCTCGCTTTCCGGCACGTGGATGCAACAAACGGCGATGAGCTGGTTTGTTTATCAAATCACGAATTCGAAATTCTTGCTGGGATTGGTGGCGGCAGTCGGTTCGGCGCCGATGGTGCTCTCATCGGTTTGGGGCGGCGCGTTGGCTGATCTATATCCGAAACGTTCCATTCTTGTGGTGACGCAATCGGCGCAGATGCTATGCGCATTTGTGCTTGCAGCGGGTGTGTGGCTCGGGTTCGCATCGCCGCTGTTCATCATTATCGTCGCCGGGCTTAACGGCCTTGCGATGGGCTTCGATATGCCTGCGCGCCAGGCGTTCACGGTCGAAATGACCAGCCGCGAAGATTTGCTTAACGCCATCTCGCTCAACAGCTCCATTGTAAACGGCGCACGCGTTGTCGGGCCGTCAGCGGCTGGCTTACTGATCGGCGCCGTGGGCGTGGCGATGTGTTTTTTTCTCAACGGACTCAGCTTTATCGCTGTGATCGCCGGCTTCCTGCTCATGCGCCTGCCGCCATTTTCACGAAAGACCGACATCGTCTCTGCGGGCGAACACGCGCGGGAAGGCATCCTTTACTCGATCAAACATCAGCGGGTGCGCACTATCTTGCTCCTGTTTTTGGCGATCGGAACTTTCGGTTGGTCGTACACGGTTCTCATGCCGGCGTTTGCGCGCGATGTGTTGGGCCGTGGCGCCAACGGTTATGGAGTGCTGATGTCCGCCAGCGGCACCGGGGCATTTATCGGCGCGCTCGCTGTAGCGACCTATGGACATTTGTTTGTGCCCCGTAGACTGGCGCTCGGCGGAGTCTGGCTATTCGCGGCAAGCCTGTTTGCTGTGGCGCTCACACGCAACTTCTATGTCGCTCTGGCATTTCTTTTCGCCGCCGGTTTCGGCATGCTGTTGTTCTTCTCAACTTCAAACACGGTGCTGCAAACGATCGTGCCCGATGAAATGCGCGGACGCGTCATGGGCGTGTGGTCGCTTGTGTTCGGTGCGATGATTCCGCTTGGCGGCCTCGAAGCCGGGGCGGTCGCCCACTGGGCGGGCACGCCTTTTGCGCTCGGCTTTGGCGCAATCATCTGCGCAGCTTCCGCGCTCGTTACCCTGATTGTCGTACGGCGGCGCGATACACAACTGGCACTCTCACGTCGACCAGAGTGAGCTGAGAATTTCGCAGTTGTGATCGGCCGAGTTGTCGGAAAAAATCGGGGGGCCTGAATTCTGCAACCGGGAAATGAGCGCGCAAACTTTTCATCTCATTATTGTCTTCTGCCTGGTGGCAGCGGTTTTCGCCGCATTCCTGCGCGAGTGGCTTTCGCCGGACCTGGTGGCACTGAGCGCGACGGGTGTGCTGTTGGTTTCCGGCGTGCTGACGACGGATGAAACACTCAGCGTTTTCAGTAACAGCGCGCCAATTGTGATCGGTTGCATGTTTGTGATCAGCGCCGCCCTGGAACGCACCGGCGTGATTGATTTCCTGGCTCGCATTTTCACCCGCATGGCCGGGACGACTGAACGGCGAGCAGCGTTTGCTCTGGCCGCACTGACGTTACCACTTTCGGCGCTGATCAATCACATGCCGGTAGTGGTTGTGTTTGTGCCTGTA
>JBLMXD010000148.1:0-2768 GCA_050257575.1 Alphaproteobacteria bacterium
TTTTTCTCCTGATCTTTTCCTGTATTTCTGTTTTCCAGATTCATTTTTCTTCCGCTGCCACGGATGTCGTAATCGGCTCGAAGAAGTTTACGGAATCGTATGTGCTCGGCGAAATCGCCAAACGCGCACTGACCGATGCCGGGATTCCGACAGAATTTCGTCCCGGCATGGGCGGAACAATCATTGTATGGCAGGCCCTGAAGAGCGGAGAGATTCAGGTCTACCCGGAATACACAGGGACGATCACGGAAGAGATTTTGAAGGAACCAGGTATCCGTTCGCTTAGTTCCATTCGCGAACGGTTGCACGCCTTTGGCATCGGAATGACGGACCCGTTGGGCTTTAATAATACTTGGGCGCTGGTGATGCGAAGAAGCGAAGCTAAAGCACTTGGGATCCGTTGCATAAGCGATCTCAAGAAACACGCTGATTTAAAGCTGGGTTTAACCCATGAATTTCTTGACCGCCAGGACGGATGGCCGCAGTTGCGCGACCACTACGGCCTTCCACAACAGGATGTACGCGGAATCGATCATGCCCTTGGTTACAGTGCGCTCGCCGATGGGTCGATTGATGTAAAGGACGCTTACTCGACCGACGCTAGAATAGAACAAAACCTTCTCGTTCTCGAAGACGATCTTCACTTCTTTCCAAAATACGACGCTGTCTTTCTGTTTCGACTGTCCATACCCAGAGATGCGATCGCTGCATTGCGTAGCTTGAAAGGAACCCTGGACGAAGAGCGCATGATTCGACTCAATGCGGAAGCGGAGCGTACTAAAAGTTACACGAGAGCCGCAAATTTATATTTTGAGCCAGGTACGAGATCGTCAAGGACGTTGGACGAATCCTTTGCGCACAAACTCGCGCGCTGGACACTGCGCCATCTCGAACTCGCCGGAGTTTCGCTACTGCTATCGGTGATCATCGGAATTCCGCTTGGCATCGTCGCCAGTCGCGGCAGCGCGATTGGCCACGCTATTCTCGCTTTCGTCGGCGCTGTACAAACAATCCCGTCTCTTGCATTGCTGGCCCTGCTTGTTCCCCTGCCCTTTTTTGGAATTAGCGTTCGCACGGCGATCGCGGCGCTGTTTCTTTACGGTTTACTGCCGATTGTGCGCAATACCGCAAGCGGTCTTCAGGACATCCCTCGAGCATTGCGCGAATCCGCAGTCGCATTGGGACTCAGCCCGGTCGCCCGGCTTTGGGAAATCTATTTGCCCATCGCATCCCGTTCCATTTTGTCCGGGATCAAAACCAGCGCGGTCATTAATGTTGGGACGGCCACGCTCGCAGCATTAATTGGCGCCGGAGGTTTAGGCGAACCGATTTTGAGCGGTCTTAACTTGAACGATAACGTCACCATTCTGGAAGGCGCCATTCCCGCCGCCGCGCTTGCGTTGCTGGTGCAATGGTTTTTTGATCTGCTCGATCGCGTGTTCATTCCGAAAGGGCTGCGAATTTAGCCCAGGTTGGTAGGTCGCGACCACGGAGCGCGCTGCAAATGGACGGCGCGGCGAACCGCCCCTAACAATTTCATCAGTCATAGAACCGATGTAGCCTGCTGACATGCCAATCGCTTCCGTCAACCCCGCCACCGGCGAAAAGCTGAAGGAGTTCTCTCCGTTTAATGATACGGAAATTGAGAAACGCCTGAGCCGGGCAGAGCAAGCATTCAGCAAATATCGGCGCACGACGTTCAGCAGGCGATCGGAATTGTTGCGCGGCGTGTCGGAGCTGCTGGTCCAGGAAAAGAACGCCTTTGCTGAAATCATTACACTCGAAATGGGGAAACTGTTTCGCGATTCAATCGCCGAGATCGAGAAATGCGCGCGGGGTTGCCAGTTTTACGCCGAGAACGGCGAACGATTCCTGGAGGAGGAACCGGCACAAACGGATGCTGCCAAAAGTTACGTCGAGTATCAACCGCTGGGGCCCGTGCTGGCGATCATGCCATGGAACTTCCCGTTCTGGCAGGTGTTTCGATTCGTTGCACCGGCATTCATGGCGGGCAATGTTGGCTTACTCAAACACGCATCAAATGTCCCTCAATGCGCGCTGGCAATTGAGAACATTCTTTGCCGCGCAGGTTTCGAGAGTGGTGTCTTCCAAACGCTACTGATTGAGCCGGGGCAGGTGGAAAAACTGATTGTGGATCCACGCGTTAAGGCCGTAACCGTGACTGGCAGTGAAAAGGCCGGAGCAGCCGTCGCAAGCACGGCAGCGCGCGAGATCAAAAAAGCCGTGCTCGAGCTTGGTGGCAGTGATGCTTTCATCGTGATGCCGAGCGCCGACTTTGAGGGTGCAGTGAACATCGCCGTAAAGGCCCGTACCATTAACACCGGCCAGTCCTGCATTGCTGCGAAACGATTCATCATTGCCGACGAGGTCTACGAGCCCTTTCTCGAACAATTTGTTCAGCGCATGCGCGCGCTTAGGATTGGCGACCCCATGGATCCTCAGACGGAGCTAGGTCCGCTCGCAACGGAACACATCCTCCAGGGCGTGCACGGTCAGGTCCAAAAGACAATCGCCGCAGGCGCAAAACTGTTGACCGGTGGCAACCGTATTCAGGGACCGGGATTTTTCTACGAACCAACGGTTCTGGTCGATGTCCCGAAAGAATCGCCCGCATATCGAGAAGAAGTCTTCGGTCCGGTCGCGGCTGTTTTCCGTGTCCGCGATGCTAACGAGGCGATTGAAGTCGCGAACGACACCGCGTTCGGTCTTGGATCAAGCGCATGGACCAGCGACCGCCAGGAGCAAGA
>JBLMXD010000149.1:0-4438 GCA_050257575.1 Alphaproteobacteria bacterium
CTTCTGCTTCTATGTTGTAGCAGGCCTGCCCCCGAATTTCGTAGCTGTCGCGTCGCGGTCGAAAGCCGGCACGCGAGAACGAATCTTCGATATGATCGGCAGCGGCATTAAGCTGCGCGTAATGCCACATGTTTCGCTCGCCGATTTCTCCCGCGAGCTTTCCCACATCGGCGCGAAGCTCTTCTCGCAAAATAATTTCATCTGCCGACAAAGGCGCAACTTTGGAAATGTTTTTCCCGGGCATCCTCACTCCAAACCACAAAAGTAACGCAGGAATCGCAACGACGGCGATAAGAACGCGAAGAGCAGCGACGAGGATTCGTTTTGCCACGTGAAAAAGTTACTTTGCCATCGCGAGCACAAATAGCCGAACCGGTCTCTCTTGGTGCGCCCGGAGGTCGCGCCCTGCAAAGGTATCAGAAGGTTACGCAATCTTCCTTCGAAAGCGCAGAGCGCAGAGACCGAATAAAAAGTTCGCCATCAACATCAGAACCACAAGATTCGGCCAGTATTCGAAGAGATTGGCTCCCCGCAAAATAATCGCGCGCATGAGCGCAATGAAATACGTCGTGGGAAAGAGCGTACCGAGCGCATAAAAAATCCAAGGCATGGTTTCACGGGGAAAAATGAAACCGGAAAAGAAAACGCTCGGCAGTAGAAACACCATCGACATCTGCAGCGCCTGCATTTGGTTTTCGGCAAACGTCCCGATCAGCAAGCCCAGACTGAGCAACGCAAACACATACACCAGCGTTGAAAACAGCATGGCGAAGATATTCCCCTCGATGGGAACGAAAAACACAAAGCGCATAATCGTGAACAAGACGACTGCCATAGCCATGCCGATGCACAGATACGGCACCAGCTTGCCGAGCATGAGTCCGGCGGGGCTCAATGGACTCACCAGTAATTGTTCAAGTGTGCCGCGTTCTCGTTCTCGCACCAGGGCCATCGCCGCGGCAACTGTTGTCCCAATTTGCAAAACCACGCCAATCACGCCCGGAACAAAAAAGTTCGGCGCGCGCATGGCTGGGTTGTAAAGCATCTGCGGGCGAATATCGATCGGCATACCCTGCCGGCCGGTCTCACGCATCATCGATTCCAGTGACTGGGTCAACGCCACGCCAAGTCCAGTCTGAAGGGCCTGCAACGCCGTAGTCGAATTGGATCCGTCAACGAGCAACTCCACCTGCGCGGAGTGGCCTGCCATCATTTGGCGGGTAAAGTTCGGCGGTATGTAAAGCGCAGCGTACGCCCGGCCGCTGCGCATTTCGCTCTTCAGTTCATCCAAACTCTGCACCTCGCCGACAACGCGAAATGATTCCGTATTTACGAAGCGATCGATCAACTGCCGGCTCTCGACGGTACGATCTTCGTTGAGAACAAGCATCGCCATGTGTTTCACGTCATTATCGAGCGCATAGCCGAACGCGATCATCTCGATCAACGGCGGGAAAAAGAAAAAGAAGAGAGTCAGCGGATCGCGCCAAACGACGATGAATTCCTTAAAGAGGATTGCGCCAAGCCCGCGAAAAGGTTTGTGTTTCATCAAGCCGCTTTTGGATGTTCTGCAGCATGCTTGGCAGAAAGCTCGACAAATACATCCTCCAGTGATGGGCCGATGTCGTGAATCTCTGCTTCGCTGATTCCGACTTTGCGCAGTTGTTCGCCGATCTGAGCGCGCTCGACCGTCTCATCAACCAGCAAATGCATCGATTGACCAAACACCGTAGCGCTGCGCACTCCGCGCATCCCATGCATCGCGTGCAACGCCGTGGTCACATGGTCGCAAGTCACGTCGAGCCGACGCGTTCCAGGCGGATTTACTTCCGGAAGCTTCTTTAATTCGTCCGGCTCGCCGCACACGATCAATTTCGACATGTAAATGTAGCCCACGTGATCGCAGCGCTCCGCTTCGTCCATGTAATGCGTCGTCACGAAGAGGGTCATTCCTTTACCGGCGAACTCGAAAAGCAAATCCCAGAGCTCGCGCCGCGCGACCGGATCGATGCCGGCCGTGGGTTCATCGAGAAATAGCACGCGTGGCCTGTGCATAAGAGAGCAAGCCATGGCCAGACGTTGACGCCAGCCACCCGAGAGCTGGGCGGCACGCCTGTCGACGTAGGGTTCCAGATGCGTCGTGGCAATCATTTCGTCGCGCCTCTGGTTCAATCCGCGGCCGCTCAAGCCATAAAGCTTCCCCGCAAAGATCAGGTTCTCGTTGACCGTCAGTTCGTCGTAGAGCGAAAATTTCTGTGACATGTAACCGATCATTTCTTTGATCGGCTCGGCATCTTTGACGATATCGTGGCCACCGATGCGCGCCGTGCCGTCGCTGGGCTCCAGAATTCCGCATAGCATCCGGATCAGCGTTGTTTTCCCGGAACCGTTCGGACCAAGAAATCCGAAGATCGATCCTTTGCCCACAGCGAACGAAACGTGATCCACAGCGGTGAAAGTACCGAAGCGCTTGGTCAGCCTGTCCACGTCGATCATTGGCTCAGCCATAAGAACATCACCGGAATACGAACGCTTTGGGGTGGATCGGCTGGTCCCCGAACCAGTGCCTCGGCCCATTAACAACGCGTTGGGGACAACGCGTCGCACCCGGCCCTGCTTTCCTAGTTCGTTCTATTAGATTCCTCATTTTACATTCGGAAAATAAACATCTGCCGCCATTCCGGCACGCAAGCGGTCATCATCACTGGGCAAACGAATCTTCACACCGAACACCTGTTTGATCCGGTCCGCGACGGTTTGCACATTGCGCGGCGTAAATTCGGCTTGCCGATTTATCTGCTCGACAACGCCATCGAAATCCGTGTGTGGAAAGGAATCCACACGGACTCGGACGTGTTCGCCGAGTTTGATCAAACCCAGCCACGATTCGGGAACATAAACGCGCACCCAGAGATGGCCGGTCAACAGCAGCGTGGCTACCTCCTGATTGAACGGCGGCACCAAAATGTCGCCAGGTTTTACGCTCAGCACTTCCACCACCGAATCCGCTGGAGCGACCACCTGCATTTCCTTTAACTGCGACTCGATATCGGCCAGCTGCGCGCGCGCCTGTGCGACACGCATTTTGGCCGCTGCGACATTTTTCTCCTGCGTCTTCGCGGCGCTGTCGGCACGCTCCGCATCAGTAGACGAGACAACCTTGCGCTGCAGCAACTCCTGCTGGCGCCGCGCGTCATCGCGCAGGAAAACCAGTTGCGCTTCTTGCGCATCAGCATCGTGCACAGCTGTATCAATTTGCGCCACGGCGAGATCGCGACGCGCACGCAACTCTGACGCATCCAGTTGTACGATCACCTGTCCTTCGTGCAGACGATCGCCTTCACGCACGAAAATTTTCTCTACACGCCCGCTGAAGCGCGGGCCAACATGCGCCTCGTCCACTTCTATAGTTCCTGAAACCGCATTCCCGCGCCTGTTGCAACCGACGAGCAGGACAACCAAAGCCAGAGCTGCGCCTGCCTTCAGTAAGTGTTCGCTGCGGCGAATCCGTACGGTAGCCGATCGATTTTTCAAACCTGATACCGCCTTCACGTCTTCCGTCCCTTCGGGGTTAGCACGCCTTCAAGGATGATCTTGAGGATCCCGGCGTAGCCTTCTTTCGGCATCATCCCCAACTCCTCCATCTTCGCCGGGTTCATGATGGATTGGACCATCGCTAACAGCATTTCGAGGATCAGCTTGGTAGGAACATCCTTGCGCAACATTCCCGCCCGTTGGCCCTGGACAAAAAATTCTCCGATGTAGCGCTGGATTAGCGCGGCCCGGCGGCGTTCCACCATTTTGAAGACCTCCGGCGCTTTCTGGCGCATATCGCGTACAAACGGCGGCTTGATCTCGTCCAATTCGCGTCGGGTGCCGGCCAACAACTCGCGCAGAGTGACCGGGAAATCGTGTGGATGAGCGCGCGTAACTTCCTTCAGCGTCGCTTCGACGTCTGCCAACTTATCGGCCAGCACCGCTTCCAGCACGTCGAATTTGCCCGGAAAATGGGCATAGAGCGTTTTCTTGCTAATCCCCAGCTCGGCCGCCAGATCATCCATGGTCACACGACGAAATCCGTGACTGAAAAAGTGAACCCGTGCAGCATTGACGATGCGTTGCCGGTTCGGATCGCCTGTTCGACGCCGCGCGCGCGCTGAATGCGTTCCTTTCATATCCGCGATGGACATAGCACATTCAGGAAACTATTCCAGTATATTTAGTTTCCAAGCGGCGCAATCTTCTACAGGCCGCTAACTAATTCGGAAAAGCCGCCCGCCTACTGCGCGGCCGATTTCGCTTTTGCCTCGAGATAGACAAACGTCTTCAGCACTTCGCGCAATGCGGGCGCATCTTTCCGATAGCTCGCCTGGTCCCGCGAGGAGAGAACGATATACGCTACCGCTTTCGGCAACTGAACATACGCGACGCGTTCCCA
>JBLMXD010000150.1:0-3379 GCA_050257575.1 Alphaproteobacteria bacterium
CAACAGCTTCACCGTCGCCGCGACCAAGCCCCTCGCCGAGGCTGTTGCCGACTCCAAGACTGCGTCCGACTCCGCATTCGCGCCGGGCCTCATAGGCCACAAGGAAAGCGCTGCCCGATCCAATTCCTGTCCATTGCTGGCTGTGTCCGCTTGATTGGTTGCCGTTCGCGGATTAAGCGTGGCCTTGGCATATGTCCCGATCGAACACGAGTGAAGTATTGCGGGCGCATTGCGCTGCGATTGCGCAGGAAGAAACAATTCTGCGCGAAGGCGGTGGCAAGGCCGGGCACGAGCGTCAACGCAAAATGGGACGCCTGTCGGTGCGCGAGAGGATTCGTAACTTGCTGGATAAGGACTCGCCGTTTTTTGAGATCGGTCTGTGGGCGGCTTATAAGATGTACGATCAATGGGGGAAGATCGCTGCCGCAGGAGTAGTGACCGGCATCGGGAACGTGGAAGGCGTGCCATGCATGGTCGTCGCCAATGACGCGACCGTAAAAGCCGGCGCATTTTTCCCTGCGACGACCAAGAAAGTCATTCGCGCGCAACGGATCGGGTTCGAGTGCGCGCTGCCGCTCATTTATCTGGTGGATTCGGCAGGTGTGTTCCTGCCGATGCAGGATGAAATTTTCCCGGATGAGGATGATTTCGGTCGAATCTTTCGCAATAACTCGGTGATTTCAGCGGCCGGCATCCCTCAGTTGGCGGCGATCATGGGCAATTGCGTAGCAGGCGGCGCATATCTCCCGGTGTTGTGCGACAAAATTTTGATGACGCAGGGGAGCGGCCTCTATCTCGCCGGGCCGTCACTGGTGAAAGCGGCCATTGGTCAGATCGTCGACGCTGAAGATTTGGGCGGAGCGCGAATGCATTCAGAGATCAGCGGCACGGTGGACTTTTTCGAAAAAGATGATCCGTCGTGTCTCAAACGACTGCGTTCCCTTGTCGCAATGTTGCCGGAAGCAAAATCTCGCGATGCGCGCGGCACGCGCGGACCGCCCGCCGCCTCTAAGCCCGCCAAAAATCCGGACAGCGTTTATGATTTAATCAGTTTCGATGGCCGGAAGAATTATGACGCTCGGGATCTGCTAGCCACGATCGTCGACGCGAACTCAATGGATGAATACAAAGCCGACTACGGCAAAACGCTTGTCACTCTGTATGCACGGATCGATGGGCAGCCAGTCGGAATCGTCGCCAATCAACGTGTGCAGGTAAGGACGAAGAAGGAAGGAATTCAGATGGGCGGCGTCATTTATTCCGACAGCGCGGATAAAGCGGCACGTTTTATCATGGATTGTAACCAGACAAATTTGCCGATCATTTTTTTCCAGGACGTCAGCGGCTTCATGGTTGGGCGGGATGCGGAAGAGAGCGGGATTATCCGCAGCGGCGCGAAGCTTGTGAATGCGGTGAGCAATTCCGTCGTGCCCAAGATTACAGTGGTGATAGGCGGCTCATTCGGAGCCGGCAACTATGCGCTATGCGGCAAGGCCTACGATCCGCGATTTATCGTGGCCTGGCCGAATGCGCGTTATGCGGTGATGGGTGCTGCGCAAGCGTCGGACACGGTGTTCTCAATTCTCGCCAGGGCGCGCGAGCGAGGGGACAAGAAAGCGACAGCGGAAGAACTCGAGGAATTGCGTGTGAAAGTGAAACAAAGTTATGAAGAGCAAACTGACATTCGTTACGGCGCTGCTCGGGGTTGGGTGGATGCCATCATTCAACCGCACGACACACGCGACGTGCTGATTCGCCTTTTGCAGTATGTGTCGCGTCCAATGCCGAAGGCGCATTTTCACACCGGTGTGCTCCAAACCTAAGTCCGATCTGTACGAAGTCTGTCTCCGGCGCCAGCCGGAAATGGCTGGCTTCCTTTAGCGATTCATCGAACTTCAAATTTAACAATTGTAACGATTTACGATCCCATGCCTGTCGTTTTAGTCGAAAAGCAATCGCCGCAGATTACCCTGTTAACTCTTAACCGTCCTGAGCGGCGCAACGCGCTTACTCTCGAGTTGCTCACGGAATTGTGTGCCGCTGTTCATATAGCAGCAGAACAACCAGAGCAGCGTGTTCTGATTTTGCGCGGAGCGGGCGCAGCATTTTGCACCGGCCTGGACTTGAAAGAGGCGGCCGATCAAACCAAGGCACATGCCACAGCGGAGATGGTGGCGAAGACTTTGATCACCATCAGCCAGACGCGCCTGGTTACGATTGCGGCGGTGCACGGCGCGGCGGTTGCGGGCGGCGCGGGCGTCATGTCGGCATGCGATTTTGTGGTCGCGGCAGACGGAACCAAGATTGGATATCCCGAGGTGCGCCGTGGTTTGGTTGCCGGGCTGGTAATGACATTTTTGCGCCGTCAGGTGGGTGAACGAAACGTGCGTGAGTTGTTGTTTGGCGCGGAGTTAATCGACGCAGCGCGCGCGAAGGAAATGGGATTGGTGAATCGCGTCGTCGCGCCTAACGACGTGATGGGTGAAGCGCAAAAATTTGCCTCATCAGTGTTGCAAGGCGCGCCCGGCGCGCTGGCGCAGACGAAGCGCTTGGTGGAAGAACTCTGGTGGCGCGCGGTGAAAGAAGATGTCGATCTCGCGTTGAAATATCACATGCAAGCGCGTGAATCCGACGAGGCGCGCGAAGGCATCGGCGCGTTCAACGAAAAGCGCAAACCGAACTGGGTCCAATAGCTGTGGGCGGGGATTCGTTGGTCCCGGAGTTCCGGCATCCCCGATACCAGCTACAACTTCTGTGCTGGCCGAAAGGTTATGTGGTCTGCGGCGGTCGCGAAACCGTCGCCCCGGAAGCTCCCGCCGCCGGTCCTTGGTATTGTGCACTCCCAAAACCAAGAATCGGCAAAAAGATGAATCCCAGAAAGGCGAGGCCGAGTCCGAAGCCCACGCCTTTGCCGAAGCTTTTGGCCATATCGATAGAGAGAATAATCAGGATGATGAAGTTAACGAACGGGATAAGCATCAAAATAACCCACCAGCCGGGTCGACCGACAATCTTGCACCAAATGTAAGCGTTATAGATCGGGATGAGGCTGGCCCAACCGGGTTGGCCGGCTTTCGTAAAGACTTTCCACATCGCCACGATCAGCAACAGCCCAATGAGCAGTGCAATAATCGTCGAGATCGGGCTTGGGGCCTGTGCCTGAGCGCTGTAGTCAGCTTGTGCCAGCAGGCGCGCCGGCGTGAACAAAACGGTTTGTGTAACTTCGATGAGTGAGTTCATAGCGTTGAAGAGTTACGCGACCGTTTAAAAGACTGCTGCTGCCGCGGCAAGCAAAATCTTTCGAGGGCTTTACACCCGCCAGCTTGCATTTTGGTCGCCCCTTTAAGTGTCTCAGCCGAGCACGAAGTGAACCGTGGAT
>JBLMXD010000151.1:0-2644 GCA_050257575.1 Alphaproteobacteria bacterium
TCGTGCGCGGCCCACGCTTCAACTACCAAATCGTCTCCCAACTTTTCGATCGCCTGGTGATGCGCGCTGTTCACCTTGGAAAAGCGGTGCGACACCGCTGTATCGTGACGCAGCGCCTGAACATCCTGCTGTTTCTGGTGCGGAAGATTATGACCCTGAATATCGAGTTTGAGTGTGCCGCCGAGCGCGACGTTGAAGACCTGGAGGCCCTTGCAAATCGCCAGGATTGGCAAACCGCGGGAAAGCGCTTCCTGTACAGCTGCGAACTCCCAGCGATCGCGCTCGGGGTCGATGTGTTTGTCCAGTACCGAAGGATCAGGAACTTCCTGTTGCAAAAATTCCGGTGAAATGTCGGAACCCCCGGACAGTAAAAGCCCATCCATCTTTTCGAGGGGAAAATCTCGAGTCCGCGCGTTTAAGACTTTGATCTCAGGATGCTTCGCGAAAATCGGTCGAAACGATTTCGAGTCCTTCGCTCGAATCCATGTCGCGAGGTTCGGCATCGGCGAATTTGCGACTTCGCAACGCGCGTGTAAAGAGCAGTTCCCATGTCAGATGTGGCCGAGGCGTCAGCGAATTTGCGGAAGGAGCTCGAGACAATCCGTGAACAGAGCAAGTCGCGCGCGATTGCCGTGGCTTTACACGACCTGCATACCGGGTTTCGATTTTCGCTATCGGGCGACCGGTCGTTTCATGCTGCGAGCACTATTAAGGTTGCGGTGCTCCTTGCGATTTTTCGTGCTGCGGACGAAGGCCGTCTTCGGCTGGATGACTCGCTGCACGTGCGGAATCGCTTTTTCAGTGCAGCAGATGGTTCTGTGTTTCACGTCAGCCCGGACCGGGACGCCACTCCGGAGCTGTATCAGTCGATTGGACGGACAGCGAAGATCGCCGCTCTGGCGCAAGCAATGATATGCGGGAGCAGTAATTTAGCGACGAATTTGCTCCTGGATTTTGTAGGCGTGGAGTATGCGCGACGGGTTTTGTCTGACGCAGAAGTGGACGAAGTGGAACTGCGGCGAGGTGTCGAAGATCACCTGGCGCATGATCGAGGGATAAACAACGAGGCCACTGCGGATGGATTGCTGAAATTGATGTCCGCTGTTCGCGGCGATTTTCTGAGCAATGAAAGTAAAAAAGAGGTGCTCCGTATTCTCCTGGAGCAGCGATTCAATTCGATGATTCCTGCGCGTCTGCCAAAGCATGCCATGGTTGCGCATAAGACGGGCGAGATTTCGACGGCCTGCCATGACATCGGCATTGTCTATCTGCCCGAACGCGAACCGTACGTCGCTGCTATCTTGACTGAGTTTGAACCAGATAAGGACGGACGGCGCGAAACAGTCGCAGCGATTTCCGAAACGATTTATCGCTTCCTGCTGGGCAGGGAGATTCAGAAGTGAAAACGACGTTCTTGCGCCCAATTGACGGTCTGCATCTCTCTCAAGAGTACCGTGCACTGCTTCGGCCCGGCGAAACAGAAACTGACGTCGTTGGCAACGTCCGTCGTCTACCGCGCTTCTTTTATGAAATCGTGAGCTGGCAGCAGGCACAGGAAGTCCGGCTGGCACCGCACTTTACGCTGGCCGAATTGATGCGTGTCGACTGTCGGGAAGCGAGGCTGCTTCTCAGCCAGTTTCCTCACTACGTGCCGTGCGCGATCGTCTTGCTCTCGACGTTATTGGAAAATTTGCGACGCGAAGTTGACGCCCCGGTTTTCATCGCCGCAAATGGTGGCTATCGCTCTCCGGCGCATCAGATTGGCGGTGCAAAGAGCATTCATGCGTGGGGCACCGCCGCAAATATTTACCGCATCGGCGACACGTTTCTTTCAGACGAGAGATCGATTAAGAAATATCGCGCAATTGCGGCGTCGCTTAGTCCGGCTGTTCTTGTTCGGCCATTTGGTCGCGAACACGGTCAGACCGACGATCATCTTCATGTCGATTTGGGGTACGCGAACCTGACTCCCCGCGAATGCAGCGACGCCAGTTAATCGTCGATTAAGCAGATGAAAGCGGGCCGACCAGAACGAGACGCTTATCGTGGCCATCGTGGGCGTGGTGCAAGTCCGCCTCGGGCGGTGATTGGTTTGGAAGCGGAATTCAATCTGATTGTAGACGGACGGAGACGGCGCCCGGAAAAAGTATTTGGCGATCCCAGCCGTTTGGTGCGCCGCCGCATGATTCCTCGCACGGGCAAATCATTTCAGTTGCCGGCAGGCGGTGCCATCTATTTTGATACCGGAGTAATCGAAGTCGCCACACCGATTATTGAGCTCGAGCCAGGTTGTTGCTACCGCGCGACGCGTCTGTTGTGGGAACAAATACGGTATGTCCGAGTGGAACTGGATCATTGGGCAAGGCGGCGCAAATGCCGGTGCCGGCTCCAGGGCTTTAGTGCGCATTACAATTTTTCTTTCCCAAACGTGCGGCGATCGAAGCGTCGTAACTCAACGAAACTTGCGTACCTGTTGGCGCACATTTTGCCGGTACCAGTAATTCTGCTCGCGGCAAATAAACAAAGCAGCGCCGTCGGGGTTCGCCCGCGTGGAAACCGGATTGAAGTCACGGTGGATTTTACGCCGGATCCTGCGCTAATGCTGGCGACATGCGCATTCATCGCAGGCGTCGTGGAAACCGTG
>JBLMXD010000152.1:0-3386 GCA_050257575.1 Alphaproteobacteria bacterium
GTTCCGGGGCCATTACTCGTCACGATCCCAGCGCTCTCCTGACCCCGATGCTGCAACGCAAACAGACCGTAATACGCCAGCACGGCGGCATTTGGGTGGCCGAACACACCGAAAAGACCACACTCGTGCTGCGGCAGCACCGCAGAATCAGGCGCCTCGTCCACGTCAGACCTGTTCGAGGGGAAATTCACAATAAATAATTCATCAAGTTACAGCGTATTCAATCGCGCCCTTCATGAAATCACAAGCTCGGAATGCTTTCCTCTTCTTCCACAGCGCGACGAATCGAATTGTACCAATCGTCGTAAAGATCCGAAACTGGCCAACGAAAGATTTGTCCATTAATCCCAATTTCCAGATGACTGCCGCCAACTTTGCCCAGTTCTTGAAAGGGCACGTCGCCCTCCCGTAGGATCGCCACTGTGTTGTCGAGATTTTTGGGAGCTACCGAAATAATGATGCGCGATTGCGACTCGTTAAACAATTCCGTAGCCGCCGCCCCGTGGGACGCAGGCGCGTCGCCCATAGGGGGACGCCGAAAGTCGACGTTTGCTCCGAACAGGCTTTCCGGATTGAAACAGCATTCAGCAAGCGCGACGGCGAGTCCTCCTTCAGAGCAATCGTGTGCGCTTTGCACCAGGCCTTCACGAATCAAATCGCGAACCGCGTTTTGCATCTTGATTTCATGAGCGAGATCGACGCGTGGGGGCGGACCGACTTTCAATCCATGGCAGATCTTCAGATAACGCGATCCACCAAGGTTTGGAGCCGCGACGCCCTCGTCGCGGTGTCCCACCAGAACAATCACGTCGCCTTCGCTTTTGAACCATTGCGTGGTGACGTGCTTTTCGTCCTCAATCAATCCGACCATTGCTATCGTTGGCGTCGGATCGACTACGCCGACCGGGCTCTCGTTGTATAGCGAAACATTCCCGCCAGTGACAGGTGTGCCGAACGCATGACAGGCCTCGGCCACGCCTTCAACGGCTTCGCGCAATTGCCAGAAATTTTCCGGCTTATACGGATTGCCAAAATTCAAACAATCGGTCACCGCGAGCGGCCGCGCGCCGGAGCAGGTGAGATTGCGAGCAGCTTCAGCCACGGCGATTTTTCCGCCTTCGCGCGGATCGAGGGCGCAATAGAGTGAGTTACAATCAGTGGTCGCCGCCAGAATCTTGTTTGCGTAACGAACAAGAAACACGGCGGCGTCGGAGCCTGGTTTCACGACGGTGCCGGTGCGGACAGTGTGATCATATTGACGATAGACCCAGTTTTTGGATGCAATCGTGGGGTCTCTCAACAGCTGTTGCAGGGCGTTCCGGGTGTCGATCTTTTGCAGCTGTTCCTCCGTGAGGGCTGTGCCTGCGTGGCGAAGAGACGCAGCTGTCGCATCTCTGCAATAGACTGGCGCTTCGTCAGCCAGGGCTTTCGCTGGAATCTCTGCGGCAACCGAACCGTTGTTCCGGACGCGCATGATGCCGTCGTCCGTTACCACGCCAATCTCGGCGCACGGTACGTCCCACTTGTCGAACACCTCCCTAACGACATCCTCCTGGCCGCGTTTGGCGATAATGAGCATTCGCTCTTGTGATTCGCTCAACATGATTTCATACGGCGTCATTCCCGGCTCACGTTTTGGAACTTTGGCCAAATCGATTTCGATTCCGCTGCCGCCGCGGCTGGCCGTCTCGCATGTCGAGCAAGTGAGTCCCGCTGCGCCCATATCCTGAATTCCCGCCACTGCGTCCCGGGCGATCAATTCGAGGCAAGCTTCCAGCAGCAATTTTTCCTTGAAAGGATCGCCTACTTGCACTGCCGGACGATCTTCGCGCGATTGCTCGGTCAATTCACGTGAAGCGAACGCTGCCCCCGCGAGACCGTCACGACCTGTTTCAGCACCGACATAAAAAACGGGATTGCCGCTACCCTCAGCCGCACCACGCGCGAGTTCTTCGTGGCGCAAGACGCCAAGACAGAAAACGTTCACCAGCGGATTACCCTCGAAACTTTCGTCGAAGTAAATTTCCCCGCCGATCGTTGGAATGCCGACACAATTGCCATAATGCGCGATGCCGCTAACCACGCCAGTGAACAGGCGCCTGTTAGCCGCGATGCGAGATGATTTTCTCGATCCCGTATCACGCAACACGCAACCCGCATCCTCGACGATGGGACCAAACCGCAGTGAATTCAGACAAAATTCGGGACGCGCGCCCATGGTAAAGATGTCGCGGATAATGCCGCCCACGCCGGTTGCCGCTCCCTGAAACGGTTCAATCGCGCTGGGATGATTATGGCTCTCGATCTTGAATGCGACCGCCCATCCGTCGCCGATGTCCACAACACCGGCGTTCTCTTCGCCGGCTTTGACCAGAATGTTCGGGCCGGCAGTCGGAAACTTCTTCAGTTCGCGGCGCGAATTCTTGTAGGAACAGTGCTCGCTCCACATAACGGAGAAAATGCCCAACTCGGTAAAGTTCGGGTCTCGACCGAGAATTTTTTTAATCCGGTCAAATTCTTCCGGCGTTAAACCATGCTCCCTGACGAGTTGAGGTGTAACCGCCGGATCGGCCTGCGGCATCTTGCTGGTCATTGGCGTCTTACGTTACTGAATTAGGGAGCCCACTCAATCGGACAAATCGCAAACTCATCCTAATCAGACGGCCGCTGAATGCCCGAGTCACGAACTTTGGAATAAACCTAATCAAGAAGGAGGAAATCAGAATGAAGAGAACAATTATTGCTTTGGTCTGCGGGCTGGTAGCGCCGTTGGCGTTTGCACAAACCAGCACCACGACTGAAGAAACGACAACATCCACAAGACCAACAACCACAACAGAGACGACGACAAACACAACTTACGAGACCGGCACCGTAACGACCTACGAACCCGGCAAGACGATCGTCGTGCGAGGCGATCAGGGTCCTGTAAGCTTTGCTCTGGGAACGGCTGCGAACATTGTCGACGCGGCGGGCAAGGTTGTGACAGCCCCGTTGCGAGCTGGCCAAAAAGTTCGTGTGTATTACACAGGGCCGGTTCAACATCGCACCGTGGAGCGCGTTGTAGTCGAGGATTAATGCGAAGCTAAAATCGGAAAAACCTAAAGCTGCAGGATTCGGGTTGGGTCCTGCAGCTTTTTTATTGTTCCTTGCCAGGCCTCGCCTTGCGGCGGCGAGGCCGCTGCAGATTTGCGTTTCAAGGGCCAATCGCTGACGTTTGCTCTCAATGGCTTTCGATTTAAAGGAGATCGTCGCGTCGCGTCTCGGCGAGAACTACGAACTGCACGATCGTTATATCAACCGCACGCTCGTGGCGGCGCAGCGAGTGATCGGTTTCGACAAAGTCTACGCTCGGGCCGAAGGCGCTTATCTCTACGACATGGATA
>JBLMXD010000153.1:0-9239 GCA_050257575.1 Alphaproteobacteria bacterium
GCGCAGCAAACGATTGAGTCAGAACGTTTGAATGCGCTAAGGTTGCTCGCGGCAGGCGTCGCGCACGAGATAGGGAATCCCCTGAACTCGCTGCACATTCATTTGCAATTGATGGAGCGCAGCGTGCAAAAACTGGACAACGGCGCAAAGAGCGAGCTGGAAGAGTCGATCCACGTTGCCCGTTCCGAGGTCGACAGACTGGATTCCATTGTCACGCAATTTTTGAAAGCCATCCGTCCATCGCGTCCGCAACTACGGCCGGAAAACGTAAATACGATCGTCGAGGAATCGGTCCGTTTTTTCAGTCCCGAACTTCAGAACCGGGAAATTGTGGTCGAACAAGAGCTCCGCTCAAATCTGCCGTTGCTTCAACTTGATCGCGATCAGATGAAACAGGCTTTCTACAATGTCATTAAGAACAGCCTCGAAGCCATGCACCGTCACGGAACGTTGCGGATTCGCACCGATCGGGACGACACGCACGTAATCGTACGATTTGTCGATACCGGCGGCGGCATGTCAGCCGAAAGCTTGAGCCGCGCGTTCGAGCCTTATTTCACAACGAAGCCGTCTGGCACAGGGCTTGGCTTGTTGATCGTTCGCCGGATCGTTCGCGACCACGGCGGGGAGCTGTCCATCGAGAGCAGCGAAGGTAAGGGGGTCACCCTGACAATCCGTCTGCCATACATCGACAAACGCATTCGCATGTTGGAAGCAGGAGAAGCAAGAGATCAGACGTCGGAGGTCGGCAGCTAGTGGCTTATTTGACCGCAGTGGAGTCAGTTGGCCTCACTCGCCGTTAGTCGCCTCCAAAAATCGCAATCGCCGTCGGCGAGATCGGTAGTTTCCCTCGCAAGAGTACAATGAACAAGTTACATGGTTGCAAGAGTTACAATGAGAATCGCTTGTAACTCATGTAACTAATCACCGGCCTTACCCGTCATCCCAAGCTGGGCAAAGAGGAACGCATAAATGTCGGCCGACTGTTTGATGCGCTCGCTCAATGCGGTACCGACACCGTGACCGGCGCTGGTGCTGGTTCGTAGAAGGACCGGATTCTGTGACTTGTTTGCGGCAAGCAGCCGCGCCGTCATCTTGCGCGAGTGGTAGGGCGCGACTCGTCCGTCATTTGCGCCGGTCATCATCAACACCGCGGGATATCTCGTCCCATCGACTACGTGGTGATACGGCGAATAGGCGTAAAGCGCTTTGAATTGCTCCGCGTTTTTCACCGTGCCGAACTCCGTCACGTTAAAGGCGCCGTTCGGAGCCAGTTCCACGCGAAGCATGTCGTAAATGCCAACTGACGATACCACCGCCCGAAACAAATCGGGATGCTGAGTAATCATCGCTCCCATTAAGAGACCGCCGTTGCTTGCACCCTGGATCGCCAGTTTTTCCGGGCGCGTATATTTTTCCTTGATCAGGTATTCCGCGACGGCCGCGAAATCATCGAAGACGTTTTGTTTCTTCGTTAGGTTGCCGGCCTTATGCCATTCCTCGCCGAACTCCCCGCCCCCACGGATATTCGCCACGACGTACACACCCCCGCGGTCGAACCAAAGTCTTCGCGTAAAATCGAAATTCGGCGTCATGCTG
Source organism: Alphaproteobacteria bacterium (assembly GCA_050257575.1). Classification (GTDB taxonomy): domain Bacteria; phylum Verrucomicrobiota; class Verrucomicrobiia; order Chthoniobacterales; family UBA10450; genus Udaeobacter. The sequence continues at coordinate 1,600 of JBLMXD010000153.1, forward strand.
ATTCCGTAGCCGCCATAGCTGTACAGCAGCGTTGGATTCTGTCCGTCGCGCTTCGTTCCTTTTCGGCAAAGAATGTTGAGCGGTATTCTTGTGCCATCTTTTGAAGTAGCGAACTCGCGAGTTACCTCGATATCAGCAAATGAAACCGGCGAGGTGGTGCGCAGCGCCGTCTTGGCGGGCTCTGGTTTGTCCTTGGAACACTGAAACCATGCCACCGGTTCGGTGTAACTTACGTTGCGGAAGAGTAACCCGCCGTTCTCCGTGGCGACCATTTCCTGCACGGCAGATATCGCCGGGATTGGAATGATCGTTTCACCCTTGCCATCCAGGCCGAAGCGCCTGATTTGCGAAGGACCTCCCAGCAGATCGCCGACGTAAAGTGTTTCGCTGGTCGGGACGATTTGCTCGATCACGGCCTGCCCGGTCGGGACGATCTCGATCGCGTTCTTTAACTCCGGCGTTTCAAGTGGCAGGCGGAGAATTTTGCCGCGCGGCGCGTCCGCGCGTGAAAGCAGATAAAGCGCATTATCGCGACCCAACCGGGCGAGTTTTATCTGATCAGTGAATTGCGTGATCTGTTTCCATTTTCCATCTGTCCCGAGCAGATAATGTGCGAAGTCCCCGCCATCGCCGTTTGCCACAGTCGCGAGAATGTATTTGCCGTCCTGTGAAGCCTCGAGCGCAATCTCCGCGATACGTGGAAAGTCTTTGCCTATCGAATAAGTGTCCTTTGTGTCCGGCGTGCCGAGTTTGTGAAAATAAATCTGCTGATAAAAATTCAGATCAGCGTCGGGTCGCTCCCCTTTTCGCGGAAAGCGCGTGTAGTACAGCCCGGTGCCATCCGCATTCCAGGCTGCGCTGCCCCCTGCTGTGGGATATTGAACGTGCGCGATCGTGTCCGGCAGCGCTTTGCCCGTCGCAGTCTCGTAAAAGTGCAGTGTGCCGTCCTCGCTGCCGCCTTTTGAAAGTGAGATGGCAAGATATTTGCCATCCAACGATGGCACGAACCAATCGATGGCTGTCGTGCCCTTGGCGTCGAGCACGTTCGGATCCAGCACAACCTTTTCCGATTTGAGGTCGTCGGCTGAAACGAGCGTCACCAACAGTGGCTGTTGTTTTGGTGGCTGGAATTTCATTGCGAACAAAATTCCTGGCCGCGATACGAGCGAAAAATAATTTGGCGAGGTTTTCGCGTACCACTCTTTGAGTTGTTTCTCGATCACCGTCCGGTCTGGCAAGCTGTCGAGATATTTGCGCGTACGTTGATTCTGCGCGTCCGACCACGCTTTTACCTGTGAGTCCTCATCGTTTTCGAGCCACTGATATGGATCCTCCACAGTTACACCGTGGTATTCAGTGGAGACAGGTTTCTTTGGAGTTTCGGGTGCGTGTTCAGCTAGAGTCGCGTTACTGAGCGCAAGCGCACCGGTCAACGCGACGAAATACCGGAAGATATTCGTTCTCATGAGTATGAGAAAGGACCGGCGCGCGTTACTTGCAACACCGGTTTCGCTAACGCTTAACCGTCGCAGCCGATGCCGTGGACGTCGCTGTGTACTTGGGATCCTTAACCTGTTTGCGGATCGCTGCGTATAACTTCTTTATTGCTGTGAGACTGGCCTGATTGGCGATGAACGCCGGGATAACGCCACCCGTGTCAGAGTAAATGGAATAAGTAGCGCGCGTTTTTGTCGGTCCATCCGGCTCAAGCAACCACGTGCCATTGCAAACCTTCACGCGCACAACACCTTTTTGTTCCGCCGGCCCCATTTCGTTTGCTGTCACCCACTGGCTGAGATAGGTGAGCCCTTTGGGGCTAGGAAATGATTTTTTCGAGACACGCAGTGTATAGTCGCGGTCCTCGCAGATTTTTGGCGAGAGTCGTTGGTAACCGATCACCGAGTTACCTTCGCTTTTCAGGAGCCGGCATTCCGCGGTGTAAGGCATGAACTTCGGATAATTCTCAAAATCATCGATGACAGCGTGCACGGCGCAGGTGGAAGCGTCGATGGCGCCGACTGCCTTGAACTCTTTCAGGTTCGAATCGCCGTGCGGACGGCTGTAGATGATCACTTCTCTTGCATCGGCCGCGAGCTTCCAGCCATCGGCCGGGCTCACGGAACTGGAAAAGTCGCCTGCAAATATGTTTGAGCCGGAAACGAGCAAAATCGATCCCAGCGCGGGGAGGACGCGGAAAAGCATTCGGCGATGATACATCATTTCCGCTGCTTGGCTATATTTGTTTGCCCCATTTTTTCGTGAGGGGTGACCCTCGAATGCCGGAACCGGCAGCCCCCTGCGACTTGTTAAAAAAGTTAAAAAGGTTACAGGAGTTACAAAATCCGGACCCGTTGTAACGATATAACGCTTCAACGATTCAACCCGGCGAAGCCATGAGCCCGCAATCTACTGTCCTGATCGTCGATGACGAGAAACATACGCGCGACGGATTGCGCCGTTTGCTCGAGAACGATTACGACGTGTACGTCGCCGCGGATATCGCCGGCACGATGGACGTGCTTGAGCGCGAGCAGGTGGATGTGCTCCTCACTGATCTTCGCCTCGGCAATGAAGACGGAATGGTCCTGATCGATCGGGCTCTCAAAATGCCGCGTCCGCCGATCTGCATCATGATGACTGCCTACGGCTCGGTGGATGTGGCCGTTGCGGCAATGAAACGGGGCGCCTACGATTTTGTCACCAAGCCGCTGAACCTGGACAAGGTCGAACTGCTGATCGCCCGCGCCGTGCAAAGCCGCAAGCTCGAGCAGGAGAACCGCGCGCTGCGCGAACAGGTGGACGAGCGTTACGGACTCGAAAACATCTGGGGCGACTCGCGGGCGTTGCACGAGGTACTCGAGACAATCAAACAAGTCGCGCCGTCGTCAGCCAACGTGTTGATCGAAGGCGAGAGCGGCACTGGCAAGGAGCTCGCCGCGCATGCCATTCATAATTTGAGCCGGCGCAACAAAGCGAAGTTCGTCGTGGTACATTGCGCGGCACTTTCGCCACAGCTTCTGGAGAGCGAATTGTTCGGGCACGAGAAAGGCGCGTTTACGGGCGCGCATGAGCGGCGCATCGGCCGGTTCGAGCAGGCCAATGGTGGCACGATTTTCCTCGACGAAATCGCCGAGATCGATCCGGGCACGCAGGTGAAATTGCTGCGCGTAATGAGCGAGGGCCGCGCATTCGAGCGCGTCGGTGGCAACCAAACGTTGCACGCAGATGTGCGTTTGATTGCTGCCACGAACAAGAACCTCGAAAAACTGGTGCGCGAAGGAAAATTCCGGGACGACCTTTATTTCCGCCTCAACGTGGTGCGGATTGTGATGCCGCCATTGCGCGAACGGAAGGAAGACATTCCGATTCTCGTTCGCGGATTCCTGCGCCATTTCTGCAAGGAGAACCAAAAACCGCTGCTCGAACTCGCGCCGAACGCGATGGACGCGCTGCTTTCCTACAATTGGCCGGGCAACATCCGCGAGCTGCGCACCGCAATCGAACACGGCGTCGTCATGGCCACCGGCAAACAAATCACATTGCGCGATTTACCGGCGGCCGTAAGGCAGGCGGCGACAGCAAAGTTGCCCGGTGGCGTCTCACCAACTGAAGCATTTGGCGAAAAGTCCAGCCCGCTCGACTTGCACGAGACAGAAAGAAGACTAATTGCCCAGGCGCTGGCGGCCACGAATGGCAACGTGACGGCCGCTGCCAAAAAACTCGGCATCAGCCGCCGAACCCTGCATCGCAAAATCAACGAGATGAATTTTTCGCGACCGTCAGCGAGTAGCCAACAGCTGTAGCCTGGATCGGTGATCCCGGGGGCTCCCTCTCAACAGAAACGAATTATCTTCGTGGCGGCGCGCAGAGCCAGCCCTCGTTGTACTCAGTGAGCGTATTGTAGGTGGAACTGATCTGTCTCCACGCCTGGCTGTTGGCTTTCACGTTGCTGCCTATCGGGTGCGAGCACAGCCAGGAATCGGCTGCCGTGATGGCGCTGGCCACACAGCTCGAATTTGTGTCACCACAGTTAACATTGAGTTTGGCGGCAGCTAACTGTGCGCCTAGCGGATAGGTCATGTCGCCACTGGTTGAGTGCCGCATTATCGCGATGGCTTGAGACTCGGTGTAGGTCTGGCAGCCAAGAGTAACAGTTGAGCCGCACCACGCAGCTGGATGGTTGGCCCAGTAGCCAACGGTGCCAACTCCTGGGTCAGGAGTTAACGTTGGAGTAGGCGTTGGCGATGGAGGTGGCGTTGTAGCTGTCGGTGTAGATGTTGGAGTAGCGGTTGCTGTTGCAGTGGGTGTGGGCGACGGAGGAGGCGTTGTAGGCGTCGGAGTTGAGGTAGGTGTTGACGTGGCCGTTGGCGTTGGACTTTGCTCCGGTGTAGGTGTGGGAGTCGGGGTATAAGTCGCCGTTGCGCTCGCGGTCGCAGTGGCAGTTGCCGTCGCAGTTGAAGTCGGTGTTGCGGTCGGAGTTGGGCTCTGAGCTGGACTGGCAGTAGGGGTTGGGGTTGGCGAAGGTGCTGTAATTGCAAGTCCTGTTCCGGAGGCAATTGCGCCGAAGCCGTTTCCGTTCCAAGCCGCAGTGAAACCGGTTTCGGTAGGCGCCCCGGAGCCGTCCCATGTGAAGCTTGGCAGATTGGCGCCGACGATATGTAAGATGCAGTTACTCGGACCATTGCTTCCAGTTACGTTTACCGGAACTTGAACGCCGCAGGCACTTGCTGTGCCCACTCCACTGACATCGCCTTGCGAATCAACGGTGATATCCAAATCAAACGTGACCAGCAAAGGGCCAGCCGCGGAAACATCCATGGTCGCAAGTCCGCTATCCTCGCCGATTGTCGCCGTGCCGACAAACTGGGCGGTACCGTACAGTTGGGCATCGATATCGCTCTCGATGTTCAGCGGATCCTGACCGACCGCGTGCAAATGCAGAGAAGTCACATTGTTCTCCGATGTGAAGGTTCCGGTCGCAGTGCCAGGCAATGTCCGGATGTTGAGGATTCCTGACAAAGCGCCAGTCGCGTCGGTGGTAACGCTCAACACACACTGGGTTGTCATAGTTTCAACGGTGATTGGGTAAGTGCCATACAAACAAACTGGTACGTATCGGACTTGGTACTGATAATGCCCGCTGGTCAGTCCTGATGCGAAAAGGCTGGAACTGCAAAGGAATGAGACCGCTGCCAGTAGCGCGACACGGCCCGTTCCTGTTCGACTGCAATGGAGAAAACTGATCATGGAAAGATCCAAACGATGGAGGGGTTGCTCTGTCCGTTTGGCGTTGTGACCGTGAGGTTGGTGGCTTCGTCGCCAGTCAGGGGTGTGCTGGCATCCGCGTGCACGTGGACCGAGAACGACGTGTCAGGCGGGTTCCCGGGTTGAACGTTTGAGAACGTCAGCCCAGGTATTCCGTGGAAGCTTTGCTCGGTTACGCCTTGAAGGTTTTCGCCGTGTATCGTGAGGTCTGCGTCTCCGTTCCGCTGGATGCTGGAGGTCCCGTAGTCTATGTAACTTACATAAGGTGCGCCGGGCACGCGCTCGTCCAGGTACAGAAAGGCGCCATCGCTCACCAGGCGGGTTTGAGTATTGATGACGTGGACGGTGACTGACCTGTCTGTGCTGGCTGGATTGGGGGATGTGACACCGACGACAACCTGGTCTGGATTGGCCTCAATGGTTCCCAATGTTGTGAACGAGCTGATAGTGTTATTTGGCTCCAGGTAGATCTGTGGTGCAGTTCCGAAGCCCGCTCCGTGGACTTTTACGGAAACGCCGGAGTCGGCTTTGGTGATTCCAGTGGGAGTGACAGCGCTCACTTCCGGACCGAACCCCCGAGCCCCAATACCGAAAGCGAAAGGCTCGCTGTGCCCGTCTGTCGTCGTGATGATGAGGTTGGTGGCGCTATCACCGCTTACCGGCGTGTTGGCATCCGCATGCACGTGGACCCAAAGAGCTAGTTCGGGCGGGTAATTCGGGTCCGAGTGAACGCTCGAGAATGTTAAGCCCGGTATACCGGAGAAGCTTTGTTCGTTTACTTGGTTGAGATTACTTCCTCCGATGAAAACATCGGCATCGCCGCCTAGGTTCACGCCTGGCGGGGAAATCCCGCCAACAAAGGGAGACTGTGATCCCAATTGGTACTGAAGGAGAATCAGACCGTCGCTGGTCGTGTTGTTGTCGAGATTGTGAACCCGCACTGTCAACGGTCCAGTGGACGGGAAGTTGCTATATCTTATCATAGCTACAGCGATCGTGTCCGGATTCTCTTGGTATGTCGGCAGGGTGTTAACCCAACCCGGATAGCCATCTATAAGCACCTCGCGGTTTTGTCCGAAACCGCTTCCCTCTAATTTGATGTACAGCGGTTGGATTGAGCCCGAGGGGATCTGGGTAGGAGTGACTTTGTTCAAGACCGGTGGGGAACCAGGGGTTGGACTCGGGGGTGGTTGGTAAGCGTCGACCACCACCTCGGCGTTGTTGCTTATCCCGTCATCCGTGACTACTTCGACAAAGTGAGTGCCAGTGTAGGCATTGGCGTCGGCGGTGAGCGGCACGAGAAAATAGTCGTATCCGCCGCCCCCTCCCTGCACGCTGTAGGGGCCCGGCGGGAAGCTAATCCCGTTTGCGATCTGTATCCGTGGATTGCGGTTTAGGAAATTCGTGCCGACGAACCTAAACGTGACTGGCGGCCCGCCTGGCATGAGCGGCGAGCCGGTTTCATTGACTACGTACACCAACTCCGGTGGCGGTGGACAACCGGGGCAAGTAACAAAGAATGGTTTGTACTCCGAAATTCCGTGATTATTCCGAACTGCAAGGTAGTGTGCCCCTTTGTACGCGTTCGCGGCAATGTGCAAATTGAAAGTTATGGACGTGGAATCCCATCGACTTGGCGGGTCGGGGACTAAATCGATGTAATCAGTCTGGATGACTGGGTCGATTGCGCCGCATTCCGGTACAAAATTGGATCCGGTGATGGTGACGGTGACAGTGTCTCCCTGGTTGCCGATGTTAGGCGAGATTGAGCTTAAGCCAGGAGATGGGCAATAGACGGAGCAATCAGTTGCAGCAAATATAAAGATAACACTCGGCAGGAGGAGTTGGGCCGATCTCATCAATTTGCGCCAGTTAATCATTTCCGTTCTTCCCTGTACTGTCCCGAACAGGTCGTGAGGTTACGCGGAAAATTGAGCAACCGCGGATTACACGGATTCGACTGATCGAGGAACTGTTGCGTCGGCTATCTCAGCGCAGATTCCTGTATTTGCCCAAGTTAATGACGCCTGACACAGACGGCCTACAGTTTGGCATCAAGCGCCAGTGTCAACGCCTCCCGGCCACAGCGACTTAGTGCCTTCTGGTTCTTAGCCTGATAACGTTGGAATTCGGGCTCGTAGCATTGCCGATGTAAGCGCGTAACCGGTAATAATAGGTCATGTTCGCAGATAAACCGGTGACGCTTCGACTAGTCACATTCCCAACATCGACATTTTGGTAGCCGGGTACGTAAGTAACAAAGGAATTGCTGTTGGACACGTCCAGCCGGTAACCGGTCGCGCCGGTTACAGTGTGCCAGTTGGCAGTAAAGCTGCCCGCGGTGATGTCGATCGCCGAACTGGCGATGGGCGCCG
>JBLMXD010000154.1:0-8982 GCA_050257575.1 Alphaproteobacteria bacterium
AGGTCGGCGATGCTCTGCTGGCGTCGCTGCAATTCGGTGAGATCGCGCAAGGGCTGTAAAATCCAGGCACGCAGTTTCCTTGCACCCATCGACGTGATAGTACGGTCCAGGACGCCCAGAAGGCTCGCGTCACGCACTCCGCGCGATTCGACCAACTCGAGGTTCGCTTGCGTAGCAGAATCTAGGAGGACGTAATCCGAGGGCGCATCGCAGCGCAGGGACGTAAGATGGTCGATCTTGCGTCGCAATTGATGTTTCAGGTAATGCACGATCGCTCCGGCTGCAGCGACCGCCGCGGGCATTTGTGAGCAACCGAATCCATCGAGCGACTTGACCTTGAAATGCTCGCAAAGGATAAAGATCGCCTGTTCCGGTAGAAACGCGTAGCTATCGTATTCGAGCGCCCGATCGATTTCACCGATGTGGCTTTTCTGTTCTGAACTGATCAGCAGTTCAGCCGGCGAAACGCGCGCCAGTTGATCGAGCAGGGATTCCTGATCCTGCGCCTGAGTCAATCGGAACTCGCCGGTGCTCAGGTCCGCGTACGCGAAACCGAACGCGGCACCATCGGCGTAAACCGCCCCTAGATAGTTCGCACGCTTGGCGTCGAGCCAGCTTAAGTCGCTCACGGTCCCTGCGCTGACGATCTGTGTGACTTCGCGATCGACGATTTTGCGGCCGCGCTGTGGTTCGCTCATCTGATCGCAAATTGCCACGCGCCGTCCCGCTTCGATTAATCGGCGAATGTACCCGTGTGCGGCGTGATAAGGTACGCCGCACATCGGCACCCCATTCCTTTTGGTCAGCGCCACGTTCAGCAGGCCCGACGCTTCCTTCGCGTCGTCGAAAAACATCTCGTAAAAATCGCCCAACCGAAACAACAGGAGAGTATCGGCAGGAATGCTTTTCCGCAGTCGCTGGTACTGCTGCATCATCGGGGTAAGCGCGTCCTGCATGGTAAAATTAATTTGCCAGCCTCATTCAGATCACACCAGACGAGTGACCAGTCTTTTTTTAGTGGAAACAGAATTAAACACAATGGTCAATGCACAGCGGTTACAGTGCTGATTGTTGCAAGGATCCACGGGGTGGCAAATTGCCACGAAATACACGTAAAAACGCTGTTTGGCTTAAGATTTGACGCCCAAGGCTGCGCCGAGTAGGCTCCGCCTCACCGATTTAGAGTATTTCCAAAGCGAGGAGAGTGATTATTGATGCCAGAAGTCATCGTGCGCAAAGGTGAACCGGTTGATCGCGCATTAAAACGGCTGAAGAACAAGCTGGATGCCGAGGGCATTCTCGAGGAGGTCCGCCGTTTACGCGCCTTCGAGACGCCTTCGCAAAAGCATCGCCGCAAGGCGAGAGCGAACGCCAAGCGTGGCCGAATGAAGTTTCGATTCAATGGGTAATCGAGAAAGTTGAATGGGTTACAAGGTTACAACGTTAAAAGGCCGATTTAGGCGATCGTTGTAACAATGTAGCTTTTTAACAATTTAGCTTTCCTCGAAAAGCTTTCGGATTGCTTGCACCAGCCCATCGATATCGTGCCGACGCGCCTCAACATCCACGTGATATCCAAGGTTGCGCACGGTCTCTGACGTGATTGGGCCGATGCTGGCGACGCGCATTCCTTTCGGCCAAGGCAGGCCGAGAGCGTAAAAATTCTCCGCCGTTGAAGAGCTGGTGAACGTGATCAAGTCGGCTCCGTCCTGCGCCAGTTGCCGCTGTGCGCCGCTCGTGTCCCTTGTCTCTGGCACGGTACGATAGGCGAATGCCTCGTCCACAATTGCGCCTGCAGCCGAGAGTTCTTTGGGCAAAACGTCACGGGCCTTTTCAGCGCGCACGATGAGGACACGCACATTTTCGATGCTTCCCTGTTTCTTGAACTCCCGCACCACCGCTTCCGCGACGAATTCTTCCGGCTGAAGATCGACGTGGAGATGAAAATCCTTCACGCGTTGTGCTGTAGCTGGTCCGATGGCGGCGACGCGCGCGCCTCCGATTTCACGGGCGTCATCGTAAAGCTTGAAGAAAATGTCGAAGAAGGCTTCGACTCCGTTTGCGCTCGTGAATACGATCCAGTCATAGAGGTGCGCATCCTGCACCAGTTCAGCGAATTCGCGCAAGTCTGTGGGGGGCTCGATTCGGATGGTCGGCAGTTCGATGACGTGCGCGCCAAGTGCACGAAGTTTATTGCTCAGGGCACTCGCCTGCTTTCGTGTTCGCGTTACTACGATTCGCTTCCCGAGAAGTGGGCGCGTCTCGTACCAGTTAAGGTTGTCACGCAAGGAAACAACGTCACCAAATACAGCTACGGCCGGTGCTTCAAAACCGTTTGCCACGGCTTTTTGCGCCACATCCGAAAGCGTGCCGGTAAGCGTTTCCTGTCGACCGGTTGTCGCCCAGCGAACCAATGCCACCGGCAAATCGCTGCGCACGCCGTGCTTCAACATCTCGCTCGTGACGCTCCCGAGACGCTCCACACCCATCAGCATCACTTGTGTGCCGCCGAGTTTGGCTAGCGCAGCATAATCGATTGCGGTTTGGGTTTTCGTCGGATCTTCGTGACCGGTGAAGAACGTTACATGGGAATTATGCGCCCGGTGTGTAACTGGAATTCCCGCATAAGCAGGTCCAGCGATGGCCGAACTGATTCCGGGGACGATTTCAAATGGAATTCCGGCAGCGGCGATCTCCTGCGCTTCTTCCGCGCCACGACCAAACACGAATGGATCGCCGCCTTTTAGTCGAATGACCTGTTTCCCTTCGCGCGCCTTGTCGAGCAGCAGCGCGTTGATTTCCTGCTGCGTCTGGCTTCCGCCGGACTGTTTCCCGACGTAGATGATCTCTGCATCCGCTCGTGCCCAGCCGAGCATTTCTGGATTCGCCAGGTGGTCGTAGACGATCACGTCCGCGACCTCGATGCATTCTTTTGCGCGCAGCGTCACAAGACCGAGATCCCCCGGACCTGCTCCAACCAGATAGACTTTGCCGTTCTTGCTCGTGCTCTTACTCATGCTAGTGCTCGATCTTTTGCAAAAGTTCGCGCGCTAATTTCGCGCCTTCTTCAGAAGTACCCTCTACTTGGGCTTCTCGCGGTTCGGGTGATTCACCCTTGAACACCTGTCCACGCATTTTCATCTCCCCGTCGTTGATGGTCGCAAACACGCCGACTGGAAAGTTGCAATCAGCCTGCAGCCGATTCAAAAATTCTCGCTCCGCCTCCAGGCAAAGCAACGTTTCCCGGTCGGTTATTGAATTCAGCATACCCTTCATGCTTTTATCCTCCGTGCGAATTTGCAGAGCAATGATGCCCTGACCGCCGGCCGGCAGAAAAGTTTCTTGGGAAAGGATCTCAAGAAAAAACTGATTGCCGTTAAAATTGAATTCGCCGCTGGTGGCCGAAAAGCCCAGGCGTTCGAGCCCTGCCTGAGCCAACACAATGGCGTCCCACTGGTTCTCGGCCAGTTTTCGCAGCCGGGTTGGAACGTTACCGCGGAGATCAACGACTTTGAAGTCTGGGCGTTTCCAATGCAGTTGGCACATCCTTCGTACACTACCGGTTGCCACGGTCGCGCCGCGGGGAAGAGAACTAAGATCGCGCACGTGTTTCAAGACGAGAACATCGTTCACGGATGCCCGGGGAAGAACCGCGGCGATCTGTGCGCCCGGATTGGTTTCACTCGGCAAGTCCTTTGCGCTATGGACTGCCACATCGACCTCGCCGGCGAGAAGCGCTCGCTCGATCTCCGCCGTGAACAATCCTTTCCGGCCTGCATGGCGATCGACAAGTTTGGCATCGTCGCCGGTGGTCGCGATGATTTTAGTCTCAATAACAATACGCTCGTCCACCTGCTGAATGGCTTTCTCAACAAGGCGTGCCTGCGTACGAGCGAGCTCGCTGCCGCGCGTGCCGAGGATAAATTTTTCCGCCATCACAAAACTCTAGCGCGCGGTAGCGCTTAAAGGAAGCTGCCAGCTTCCTCTACAGTTCAGACGCTCGAAGCGGACTCTCTCCGAGCGAAGGATGTTCAGCCGTTTGCGAAAGGCGATTCAATCCTCGTGAAATTGAATCGATAAACTCCGATACATGATCGGCGATGATCGCCTCTGCGGCCGCGACCTGCTGCCGTCGCAAAGCCAGCGATTGTTCCGCCACGGAGCGGATTGAATCAATGTCGTAGAGATAGACGCCTTCCATTTCGTTCACGTTGGAATCCACGTCCCGCGGCACCGCAATATCGATAATAAAAAGCGGTCGGTCCAAACGGTCGCGCAGCATCGGCGAGAGTATCTCCGGTGTCAGTAACGGCATCTCTGATGCGGTGGATGTGAGCAAAATGTCAATCTCGCGGCATTGCGTAGTCCAATCATCGAACGGCACCGGCCGGCCACCTACGGCCTGCGCCAGCTCGCACGCGCGGTCCAGCGAGCGATTACTGACGCGGAGATCGGCAACGCCACGCGACACCAGCGCCCGGGCCGTGCGCTCGCTGGTTTCCCCCGCGCCGAGCACCAGCACTTTGCACTGGCTTAGTTTGCCAAAAATCCGTTGAGCTAATTCAACTGCAACGGAACCGACCGACACTGCGCCTCGCGCAATGTCAGTGTGGGTGCGCACATGCTTCGCCACACGAAAAGCGCGCTGAAACAAGCGGTGCAGGCATGGACCGACAGCTCCGGATGTCCTCGCTGATTCGTAAGCCTTCTTTGCCTGGCCGAGTATCTCGCTCTCGCCGACGACCATTGAATCGAGCCCGGAGGCAACACGGAAAAGATGCTGCACGCATTTGTTGTCTTCGTAGCGATAAAACGGAGGCGCGTAATTGTGAGGATTACGATCTGTTTCATTTACCAGGCAACGCGCAATTTCATCGGTGGACACCCGTTTGTCCGACACGGCATAAACCTCCACCCGATTACACGTCGTCAGCAGCAGCGCTTCGGTGCAACCGGCCTTGCGCAAGATCGATTCAGCCGTGGCGTTGCCTGCGAACTGTTCCCGCGTGGCGACGTTCGCGGTGTGATGACTCAATCCGATGCAAAAAAGGTTCATGGCATTGGATGCAGCTCGGCGCTGAATGTGATTCCCCATAGCAGCGCCAACGCAGCGCTAAAACCAATGATGCATAACGCGGCCACACGTTTTGGGGTCAGCCATTTGAGATGCCTGGCTTGCAGTATTGCCGCGTAAAGCAGCCAAAGCGCAAGCGCGGCTACTACTTGAGTGCGGGGCAGCGGATGACCCGTAAAGAAACCGCTCACAATCCCTACAGTGTAAAGCGCAAAGCCCCACCACAGCAGGCGCGTAATCGCAGCGAACAGATTTGTTAGCGGGGGCAGATGATAAAAAATCGAGTGCAGTTGGTGGGTCTTTAGTTGGCGCTCCTGCAGCAGATACATCACGCCGGCGATGCACGCGAGAGCGAACGCCCCATAGGCTACCAGCGAAATCGATGCGTGAAACTCCAGCCAGGAATTCGCGGAGAGTTGGACGGGATGCCGAACGTCGATGGGCGCAATAAGAGCAAGGCCCTGAAGCAACAATACAACCGGCGCAGTGAATGCTCCCATGAGCGAGAGGCGATATGCCGGGCCGACCAGCAGATAGATCAAAGCGACCGACCAAGCCAGAAAAACAAAAACCTCAAAAAGATTTGTGATCGGGCAACGTCCCAGCTCATGGCCGCGGACCGACAAGAAGGCTGTCTGGAAGACAAAGCCCACTCCGATGGCGTAGAAATTGAACCGCCAGGGTCGAAACAGTTTCGCACGAAACTCGATAACCGTGTGTACAACCGCGGCCAGAAAGCAAACTGTCGAAGCAATGAGAAAATAGCGGTCCACTAGGAGCCCAGTTTAGATCGAGTCGCGTACTTCGTAAATCTCCTTTACACCACGCGGCGGAACACTCACACACTTTGGAAAGATATGAATAATGGTAGTCTCCGCGTTGCCGTTATGGCAGAAATGATTCTGCAGACGCTCATCGTCTGTTCCAGTGCTGGCGACGCCGCTTTCACCAGGAATGGCGAGCGAATTTATGTGCTGGCAAATAATGACTCGCAACCCGCACTTGAGGAAATCGACATTGCTGCAAAGACGATTCGCAGCATCCCACTGACGAAATTGTCAGCCAATGACTGGCCGCGTGGCATTGCGTGCGCAGATGAGGACAAAATCTTTTTGACCACGAAAGGCGGTCTTTGGTCGTTTGATGCCAAGTCCGGGGCCTTGACGAAAATCCGTGATGCGTCAACGGGAACAAGCTTCTGGCGAATTGCTTTCAATCCTAAAATTCATGCAACGTTTGTATCAACTGATGATCAAGAGAGCCCTCTGTTCATGTTCCGGAACGAGAAGGAATGGATCCCGGTGCGCATGCGTCGCCATCCCTATCCTTCGTGCCTGGTATTTACAGCCAGCGGGGACCTGTTCTTCGCCCCATACGGTGATTTGTGGTGCGGAGAGATCCAAACTGACACTTTTGATGGAGAAGACCACTTTTCGGTGGCGGCATATCGCTATGCCCCAGTTGCCACGCTGGAAACTGAGAATAGCACTCCAGCCGAAGTTGGGGTGGCGGATATCGGAGTGAGTCGCGACGCCGTCTACATCCAGTTATCAAGAATGGGTGGATCCGGAGATGGATGGTTTGCCCGGTTAGCAAGACCGAACATTCAGCGCTCGGGTGATCAAGAGTTTGATCCGCTTTACCAGCCCCAGGAGCGTCTTCCGGTCTATCAGAAAGCGCTTGGCTCACTCCAAATTCTTGGGGACGACTTTCGTGCAGGCGAGATTGCAGTTTCGCCCGATGAACGACGAGTGCACTACCTGCTGCACGGTAAACATTGGCTTGTGACTGACGGCAAAACAGAAGAGCTGCATCTGACCAAAAAATAATTCCGTTAGTTCCATGTGTTGTTTGTTGAAACATTCGCAGCAACGAACACCTTGCTTTTGTTCTGTTGTTTATTCCTACCGATGAGCAGCGCGAAGATTGTCGAGAAGTTGCGAGCGGCTGTGCGCGATGTGCCTGATTTTCCAAAGGCGGGCATCGTGTTCAAAGACATAACGCCTATCTTGAGCGATCCCGTTCTGTTTCGGGCATCGATTGATTTGTTCCTGGAGCATTGCCGTGGGAGAAAAATCGATAAAATCGTCGGGATCGATGCGCGTGGCTTCCTTTTCGGATCGGCCGTGGCGTACGAACTAGGTGTAGGTTTCGTTCCGATTCGGAAGCGAGGAAAGCTTCCCTACAGCACCGAAACCGCCAAATACTCGCTGGAGTACGGTGAAGCTGAAATGGAAATGCATACCGACGCAATGACGGGCGGCGAGCGGGTGATCATGGTAGACGACTTGCTGGCGACCGGCGGGACATCGGCCGCAGCGGCTGCACTCATCCGCAAGGTGGGCGGAGACTTGCTCGAAGCGCAATTCCTTATTGAGCTGGAGTGCCTCGACGGTCGGAAACAGCTCGAATCGACACCGGTCACATCGTTCCTGAAATACTGAGCGCTTTTACGGCGTAACGGATCAGATCCGGTAACAGTCTCACGCTAATCGAGCAAGGAGTCCCGAATGGGGCGGGGATTTAGTACGGGGTTTGGCTTTTGGATTTTCGACTTAGATTTATTCGCGACTTTGAGCACGCAATGAAAGGATCTCGAGAGCTGGAAAAAGTTCTGGCGCACGCGGAAAGCCGCCTGGCCCCTACGGGCATGAGGCGTCCAACCGAAGTGCTTCCGAATTACAAAAAATTTCTCAAAGTTGAAGAACACCGCCTGCGCCTGAGACACCGGGCGGGCGGAAGCGGGCGTGAGATTTGCGCACGCCGCGCGGAACTGATCGATGTCCTGTTGCGATATGTCTTCGGGGCAGCGTCGTCCGCTGCAGGTCGTGGCAATGGCAAGTCTGATACTGCTCTGGCTTTGATTGCTCTTGGCGGGTATGGGCGCGGCGAGCTCAATCCATTCAGCGACGTCGACGTCATGCTTTTACACCGACAGGGCACCGAAGTTTCGCCGCGCCTTGAAGAGATGGTGAACCAAATCTTGTACCTGTTGTGGGATAGCGGATTCAAGGTTGGACACTCCACACGCTCGATCAAAGAAGCCATTGGCCAGGCCAACAGTGACATGCGAACAAAGACCGCGATGCTGGAAGCAAGATTTCTCGCCGGCGACGCCGAGTTAGCGCGGGCCTTCCGGCGGCAGTTTCGCTCGAAGTGCGTGGTCGGCCACGAGCGGGACTACGTCGAGATGCGCATGCAAGATCAGGTAGCTCGTCACGCGAGGTTTGGTGACAGCGTCTATCTGCAGGAGCCGAATCTAAAAAGCGGCTGTGGCGGATTGCGCGACTATCAAAATCTACTTTGGATCACCTACTTCAGGGAAGGCTCGCTCAGCACGAACCAGCTCGTTGGCAAGGATTGGCTAAGCGAAAGTGACCAGCGCCGAATAGAGAGGGCGTACGATTTTCTCTTGCGCTTGCGCACGGACTTGCACTACGCGACCGGGCGCGCCACCGACATACTGCATCTTAATTTGCAGGAACAAATTGCGACTCGCCTCGGTTATTCGCCTCGAAAAGGTCAACTGCGCAGCGAAGCGCTCATGCGTGACTACTACCATCACACGCGGAATATCCTGCGGGTCACGGAGCGCATTACCCAGCAGTTTGTGAGTGGACACGTTACCAGCAAGACCCGCGCTCTATTCAGTTTTCTTCCACTGATGCGGACCGACAAAACTCCCATTGGTAAGTCCTTCTTTGTTCGCGGTAAACAACTGCATCCGGCGGGTCGCGATATGTTTCGTGACGACCCCGATCAGATGATGCGGGCCTTTGAACTCGCCCAGGAGCGCCACCTCGATCTTAGCCCGGAAATGGAAGACTTGTTGACCAGAAACCTGCGCCACGTGACCCGGACGTACCAGTACGCTCGGGGACCACGTGCGATTTTCAAATCGATTCTGT
>JBLMXD010000155.1:0-5509 GCA_050257575.1 Alphaproteobacteria bacterium
GCCGACGTTTACAGCTTGGGCAAACTTCTTTACGAAACCTGCACCGGAAAAGATCGCCTCGACTTTCCCGAGGTCGATTCGCAATTGAGCACGCGGCCGGACCGCGACCGTCTCCTTCAACTCAACGACGTGCTCGTCAAAGCATGCGCAAACGACCCAAAGAAGCGTTACGACTCGGCGGCGGAAATGAATCGGGATCTCGCGGCACTCGCCCGCGGCGAACAACCAGGGAAATCGCGCACGAAAATTTGGATCACGGCTTTGTCGTTCGTGATTTTTCTGGCCGTAGCGATCGCGTTCTGGCTGATGCGATCACAAGCGGGCGCTGATCTTCACCTGCAGACAACGATCCGGACCGAACCGGCCGGAGCCCTTATTGTCCTGGGCGATTACGCGCAGAAAAGCCCCGCAACGTTCGCCGACTTAGAGCAGCGGAAATACAATCTGCGCATTATGAGTCCCGGATACGATCCGGTTGAAACGAGCATAGACTTAAAGCGTAAAAGCTCGCTCGATCCGCCGCCGTTTCGACTGGTGCGAAGTAAGGGCGCTCTTCAAATCCGATCCGAGCCTCCCGGAGCCGAGTTCCTGTTGAAAAGCGACGACGGTCAGATTACCCGCAAGGGGGTAACGCCGGAGAGTGTGACCGATCTTCCAACGGGCAAATATTCAATCGTCGCGCGCCGTGGCGCTTGGGAGATGCAGGACAATGCCGAAGTGCAGCGCGGCGAAACCGGCAGCACGTCATTTGCCTTTGTCAGTATCGTCACAAATATCACCAGTGAACCCAGCGGCGCGGAGATTTTTGTAGACGGAAAATCCCGTGGCCGGACGCCGCTTCGCCTTGATTTGCCTGCCCGCCCACATGAACTGGTCGCACACCTTGATGGCTGGCCTGACGAACAGCAGAAGATCGAACTTGCGGCAAAACGGGAAAATGTCGCCCATTTTGTGTTCGCCAATGGCAGTGTGAAAATCACCAGCGCGCCGGGTGGCGCTACGGTAATTGCCAATAAGAAAGAATTTGGCCAAACGCCGCTCGTAATCGAGGAGGTTAAACCGGGCGATGTGACCTACGAACTGCGCCTGCCCGGTTACAAGATGGGTTCGGTGAGTGGCAAGGTTGAGCCGCAACAGCAAACATTTCTTGCAGCGCGCCTGGAGAAAACCGTCGGTCCGGAGCCGGGTCAGCCGTTTACCAATTCTCTTGGGATGAAGTTCGTTCCCTTGGGCGACGTTCAGATGTCAATCTGGGAAACGCGCCTGCAGGATTACGAAGCCTTTTGCCGCGCGACCGGGCGACGATACGATCCCCCTGATTTCCGCCAAACACCGAGTGATCCGGCCGTGAAGGTGAGCTGGTTCGACGCGATGGCATTTTGTAAATGGCTCACCGAAAAGGAACGCAACGAAAATCTCATTGAAGATCAACAAGCTTACCGGCTGCCTACTGATACCGAGTGGAGCATAGCAGTAGGTCTCACCAATGAGAGCGGCGCGACGCCCGAGGCGCGCGACGGGAAAATAAAAAATGAATTTCCGTGGGGCAAACAATGGCCGCCGCCCAGTGGCGCGGGAAATTACGCCGTCACCCAAAAACGGCGCGTTGCAACAATGCCGGCTGGCTCTTTCAAGCCGAATTCCGTCGGCCTATACGATCTCGGCGGAAACGTTTGGGAATGGTGCCTCGACACTTACAAAGGGGATAACATTGGAAGCAGCCGAGATTGGGGAGTGCTGCGTGGCGGCTCCTGGGCGACGAATAATCGTCTTGAAATGCAATCCTCGTACCGAAATGTGGTCGATCGCAATGAGCGTGACGTGATCTATGGATTTCGTTGCGTCCTTGCAACACAGCCTGACAATGACATCAAAGGCGAGTAACGCCCGTTCGTCTATAAGCAGGCCCGATCCAAAGGTCAACGCTGGTTGTCTCGGGTTTCGTTTCGTTATTCGGTTCGCAGCGCCGTCATCGGATTGACGCGAGTAGCGCGGCTCGCCGGTAGAAAGCACGCAAGAAGCGCTGCAGTAGCAAGCATGAAGCTCGCGCTGATTAGTGCCAATGGATCAGTAGGACTTACTTGATACAAGATTTTGGCCAACACCCGACCTGCGGCCAATGAAAGAAAGAGACCCGTCCCGACTGCAACAGCCGTTTGCATAACACCTTGTCGCATGATTAACGCGAACACTTCCTGCCGCCGCGCACCCAATGCCATCCGGATTCCGATTTCCCGGGTCCGGCATGCGACCGCGTAGGCTTTCACACCATAAACGCCGACAACGGCCAACATCAGCGCGATCACGCCGAAAGCACCGAACAGCGTTGCCCCGAGTTTGACGATCCAAAGGCTGACGTTTCTTTGCATGAGATCAATCCACGGCGCGATACCGACGATCGGCAGATCCGGATCGATTTCGCGGAGGGTCGAACGCATGGTTGGAATCATGCCAGCAATCGCTCGCGGATCTTGCGTGCTGAAGCGCACGTGAAGGAAAACGTTCCCGCTATAGCCTTGTGCGAGGGGAACAAACAATCGCGTCAGCGGCGTATCGCTTTGAACGTCGTGTCGGTGCGTGCCAACGACGCCAATTACTTCCATGTCGTTAGGCGAACCATCCTTTGGCGGGATGGTATAACGAACATGCTGGCCAATCGCGTCCTCGTTCGGGAAAAGTTTCTTCGCCATTTCTTCGTCGAGAATCGCGACGCGCCGCGCGTCTTTGCCCTCGCATTCGGCTTGGGTGAAATCGCGGCCTCGCAAAATCTTCACGCCAATCGCATCGAAATATCCTGGCGTGCTCGCCGTGTAAAGCGCGGTGGCGCCGGGGTCGGTCGCCTTGGGGTCGTTGGACAAGGTTGCGCGCGTGGACATGATGCGACGCGCGTTCGTCATGTTATTATATGGCAACATTGTTGCCACGCCGACAGCAGTGACTCCTGGTAATTCTCGGGCGCGTTGGATGATATTGAAAATCTCCTGTCGCGCGTTAGCCGGTGTTTTTCTTACAAGTGTAAAGTCCATTTCGGTAACGAGATCGCCGCGCGCGATAAAACCCGGATTAAGGCCCGCTGCTTTGAGGGCACCCCGAAAAAACAAGCCCGCCGCAAATAGCAACATGAGAGAAACGGCGATCTGCGCCATGACTGAGATGTGACGTGGCGCAAAGAATCGAGAGAACTGTCCGATACGCGCCGGTTCCCCAACCTGTTGTTTGAGATCCGTTACCAGATCGGCTTTGGTTGCCTTGATTGCAGGGCCGAGGCTAAAGAGCACGGTTGCGACGAGACAGAAGAGGAAAGTGGCTCCAAGCACAGCTGCATCCGGTGAAATGTCGACAACGAACGAAAAATTCACGTTGTTAAGCAAACTGGCGAGCCAGTGGAGCAAGAAAGTGTTCCACCAGAGGCTGAGAATGAGTCCGACCATGCCGCCGCAGACTGCAAGTAACAAGCCTTCACAAAGCATCTGTCGGATGATCCGCCAACGCGAAGCGCCGAGCGCCAGGCGTACAGCGATCTCCTTCGAACGCGTGGTTCCCCGAGCGAGCAACATGTTGGCCAGATTCAGACATGCGATGAGCAGGACGGCGCCAGCCATTGCCATCAGCAAAGTGCCAATCAGCGTTATTGGACCATCATCCTCGGGCGATGTGCTTAAACTGAATCGCGACGGTTTTTTGATCTGTACTTCCCGCGCAAACTCGGAATCGGCTGCTTGTATGGAGTTGAATCGCTGCGACAAGACCGTCAGTCGCGATTTTGCATTCTCGAGGGTTAGACCTGGCTGCATACGACCAACGAGATTGAGCGCGTAGTTCTTTGGATCCGCCAAGTCGTGCATCGTTTCCGAATCGCCGAAGGCCGAACCGAGCTCTGAGCGCATTCCCAGCGGCACCCAGATATCGGGCGCGATCAACGCGCTCGCTCCGCTAAATCCTTTTGGGGTAATGCCAATCACTGTGTAAGGCTGACCATTTATTTGAAGTGTGCTGCCGACAAAATGGTTGCTGGCACCCTGACGCTTCCAAAATCCATAGCTCGCCACCACCACGGCTACGTCGGCATTCGGTTTGCATTCGGCAGCATCGTAAAATCGGCCTTGGAACGGATGCACGCCCATCAGTGAGAAGTAATTTTCCGAAGTCAGGAAGGCGAAGCTGCGCCGCGTTTCATGTTCGCGCCCAATCCCGGCTACGGCGAACTCGAGTGCGGCCACATCAGCGAAGACGTCTTTATTGTTGTCGCGGAGCTCCCGATACTCGTTGTACGAAAACTGGCGATAATCGTGGTTCGCATTCTGGCGGCAGTTAAAAACGTTCACCACTTCCTGCGGCCGGACCGGCACCATCGGATGCAAAACGACGGCGTTGATCAGACTAAAAATTCCCGAGTTAACTCCAATTGCCAGCGCAAGCGTCAATATTGCGACCGTTGTGAATCCCGGGGTCTTGAGAAGTTGCCGCAAAGCAAACCTGAAATCCTGCATCATAATGATCCTTCTTCCTTTTCACTGAGACGCAGTTCCCCTCCCGTTTGGATTCACTAATTGTGCCTCGGACGAACGCTTCCTGGCGTCGGGCACACATTTAGCCCGCTGAAACCCGTATTATTTCCGCCGTAGATCGAAGTCGCGATTTGGTCGCCTCCCCGAGTCCATCTCTTCCTACCTGGAAGATTTGGCCGATGTGCAGCGCAGCTCCGACTTGATCAAGCTTGCGTGTGGCGCGCGTATTGTACCTCAACGCCCTTCGGAAGCAGCCGTTTGCGACCGCGTTGCCGGCGACGTGCCAGTGTCGCCCGCCCGCCTCTGGTCCGCATGCGGGCACGAAAACCGTGCTGCCGCTTACGCGTACGCTTGGATGGTTGATAGGTGCGTTTCATAAAACCGCGACTCAGTCGGGTCTGGGAGCGCTTACAGTAGGGGTATGCAGGGCATTGTCAACGACGGTGCAGGCAGCTCCTCAGGGATCGGGCCATTTCGACCATAAGAGGAGATGGTGAGACCGAACTTTGGCATGGAGAACTATCATTCTCCAAACAGACCGGAACTCAAAATTTACAAAGTTGCCAACACGGGGCATTTTTGGAATAACGAGCCGGAGTCAATGGGCGAAAAAGAAAATGTTGTAATCGAGCCGGCAACCGAAGCCGATCTGGACGAGCTGTCGGAAATGCTCGGCGGCCTGTTCGCTCAGGAGAGCGACTTCCGCCCGGATAAGGACCGACAGCTCCGCGGATTGCGGCTCATTTTCGAACAGCCCAGCCGGGGCCGCGTTTTTGTGCTGCGCCGCAATGGCACGATTGTAGGCATGATCAATTTGCTCTTCACCATCAGTACGGCTGAAGGCGGTTTCGTGATCCTTCTCGAGGACCTCGTGGTCCACAAGCAGTACCAAGGCCAGGGTTACGGCGACAAATTGCTGGAATACGCCATTGATTTCGCGAAAAAGAAGAATTTTCTCCGAATCACATTGTTGACCGATAGGCCGGAAAATGTGGCACAGG
>JBLMXD010000156.1:0-3375 GCA_050257575.1 Alphaproteobacteria bacterium
CTCGCTCTCGCTGCCTCGGGATCAACGGCGATATTTCAAGATTTTGATCCTTCCAACTTGCTCAGATTGATCGAGTGAGTCCTATTTGGGCGCGATGAGCAGTTTACAGCTCGGAGTGAACATCGACCACGTGGCGACATTGCGACAGGCACGATATGCCACGATGCCGGAATCCAAAAATGCGGAGCCCGACACACTGGTCGCAGCGCGCCTGTGCGAACGGGCGGGCGCCCGCGGGATCGTTACGCATCTGCGTTCTGATCGGCGGCACATTCAGGACCGCGACATCGAGCGCCTGCGTCAGAACATCATGACGAAATTGAATCTTGAAATGGGCAACACCGAAGAAATTGTTGATGTTGCTTTGCGCATTGTGCCCGACGAGGTCTGCCTGGTTCCGGAAAAGCGCGAAGAGATCACCACGGAAGGCGGCCTCGATGTCATTGCAGTGCGCAAGGAACTCGAACCAACTATCAGGCGGCTGCAAGTTGCCGGAATTCGCGTCAGTCTGTTCATCGATCCCACGTTGGAACAGGTGGATGCCGCGGCAGAGCTTGGAGTGGAAATGGTCGAGTTGCACACAGGCAGGCTGGCGAATGCTTTTACCGACAAGATTCAAAAGGAAGAACTGGAACAACTGCGAGCGGCTGCCCGGGCCGCATCAGAGTCCCATATGCAAGTCAACGCGGGTCACGGCATCAATTACAAAAACATCGCGCTCATCAACCAGATTCCATGTTTGACCGAACTCAATATCGGTCATGCCATCGTCTCGCGTGCGATGTGGGTCGGCTTGGAAACCGCGGTGAAAGAAATGCTCGCCGCAATGGCGAACTACCACGGATGAGGGCGCTGAACCCGTACGTGATTCGTTACAACGTTACATCGTTACATCGGATCGATTTACCGATTCAACGATTCAACCATTTAACGAGCGAAGCATGAGCGTGATTGGTATCGGCGTCGATGTAATCGAGTGTGCACGGATCCGCAGCTCCATGGAACGTTTCGGAGAGCGCTTCCTGCATCGCGTCTTTACCGACGGCGAGATCGAATATTCGATGTCGATGAAATTCCCCGAGCGCCATTTGGCGGCACGTTTTGCAGGAAAGGAAGCCGTCGCAAAAGCATTCGGCACCGGAATCGGCAAATCGGTGGGCTGGCGGAACATCGATATCCAAAAAAAGAAGAGCGGGGAACCATTCCTCGTTTTTTCGGGTTCCGCCGAAGCTTTTGCTTCAAAGCGAGGTGTGACGACCGCCCTCATCACTCTCAGTCATACCGAACATCACGCCATCGCCTGCGTCGTGCTTGAGGGATAGCCACAAAGGCGAGATGAATCGCCCCGACGACTCCCTGCGGTGTTATCAACAAACAGCATTGAAACGCGGCACGCTTTCCGGCAATTAGAGTCTTGATGGAGAATTTTCGACAACTTATGGAAATCGTAGGCACCGCTGTCGATGGCGTTGGCGTGTTTATTGTCGCTGCGGGCGCAGTCGTGGCCACAGCGCGCCTCCTGTTGCATCGCGCGCACAACACGGGCAACTACTATTCGTCTTATCGGCAGGATATCGGCCGCGCGATTTTGTTAGGCCTGGAGTTTCTGATTGCCGGCGACATCATTCGAACTGTTGTCGTGGCACCGACGATCCAAAACGTGATCGTCCTGGGCTTGATCGTGCTCATCCGCACGTTTCTCAGTTTGTCACTTCAACTCGAAATCGAAGGAAAGTTGCCATGGCGTCGAGACGCGCAGCGTAGCGATTAGTTCTAACAGCAGCCTGTGTCTCCGCGGAGTGATTCAAAACCTTCGCGAACGATCAGTGGCAACATGCACAACGCTGCGATCGGATCTGCCCACCACCAGCCAAAAAGCGCGTTGAGCAACAAACCGCCCAGCAGGATCGCCGAGAGATACGCGCAGATGTCGGTCTGGCGCGAATCGACAACCAACGCGCGACTCTCGATTCGCGTGGCAACGCGACGTTTCGCCCGGGCGAGCAATGGCATGACGATTAGCGAAACGATTGCCAGCGCAATGCCGATGACGCTGGCGTCCGGCGCTTCGCGCTCAAGCAATGATTTAGTGGCTTCCAATCCGACGTAAACCGCGAGCAGAAAAAAGCTCATACCGACGAGTTTCAACGCACGCTGCTCCCGGTTCTCATCTGCATTGTGGGGTTGCAGACGCCAAAGCAAAATGGCACCCGACAGACTTTCGATTACCGAATCGACGCCGAAGCCCATCAGCGCAATGCTGCCCGCGAAAAGACCGGCGAGCACCGCCACGAGCGCCTCCGTCAAGTTCCACCCGAGCGTGAAGTATTCCAGTCGCCGGCCGCGGCGGATAAAATCTGACTCGGAAGTAAACGAACTATTCTGAGATTTCAGATTCACTTTCACCGTGAATGTATTCCCAGATAGCGTGACGTCTGGCGGCAGTAATCTTCAAAGGATTCGCCGAAAATGCGCGCGACATAGACTTCCTCCGTTGGGAGATAGATTTGGAGGGTGATCCAGAAAAGAGCCGTCAACAGAATGGCGAAACCGGAGCGACCACTGAACGCAAGACCGACGAGTGCGACTCCGAGACCAACGTTTTGTGGATTGCGGCTCCATCGATAAACACCGGTCGTAATCAGGCGATCAGTCTTCATTCCCGACATCCGGGAGAGCGACGCGAAACGGATGATTCCCGCCGCGCAAAGAGCGGTCCCTGCGAGCAACAAGACCGACCCGGCAACTGGCGCGACCGTTGCATTAATGGGGAGCGGCCATAATGAAATCCACGCGCTCCAAACAGTAAGAGCGACATGCGGAAGATAGAGAAGCCACACTGCAAACGAAGTTGCCCATGTGAGACACCCGCGGAAGTCGTGCTCGCGTCCGATTCTTCGAACGAGGAACAGCGCCAGGAACGGAAGAACTGCAGTGGCGAAGTAAATGAAAACCCGCATACCGTCGATCGTAACCAGATTTCAACTAAACCGCTTTTGAGCCGGGTTGATCGCAGGCATCACACTCGCCGACGCGCTCCAATTGAATAGTGGTATGGACGATCTCAAACTTCTCATGTAATTCCGACGCGATTCGGGACAGAAACGCGTCTTCGTTCCCACGCTCTGGCTTAACCAGATGGGCGGTAAGCGCGGTTTCTGTTGTACTCATGGCCCAGATGTGCAGGTCATGGACCTCCGTGATGCCGGCTTGCTGCTGTAAATAGCTACGCACCGCCTCGGGATCGATCCCTTCGGGCACAGCATCCACTGCAAGGTTAGCTGAATCGCGCAGCAGACCCCAGGTGCTGATGGCGATGACCACAACGATGAGCAGACTAACGACCGGATCAATCCAAAGCAGGCCGGTAAGGCT
>JBLMXD010000157.1:0-7512 GCA_050257575.1 Alphaproteobacteria bacterium
TCATCTTTCCCTATGGTTGGGCAATTGCCGGACTTCTCGTCTGCTCTGCCATCGGCATCGGTTTCGGCCTGTATCCGGCCTATCGCGCAGCCAATCTCGACCCTATCGAGGCGCTGCGGTACGAATAAGGCGTTGCCGAGCGAGACGGCCGCCAAAAGAAATTTGTGCAATGCGTCAGTGGTATTGATTACAGCCATTTGGATGGAGCCGCGACTTGGTTAAGAAAAACCGGCGTTTCAAGTTCGATGAAGTGAGGCAAAGATTTCGCCTCACTCCGACAGAAGGACGAGTAGCCGTATTCATAATCACGGCGTTTGCCCTCGGTCTGGTCACGAAATGCTATCGTGAGGCGCATCCGTCAGCTGCGCCTGCCGAAACTCATGCCGACAGAACCCGGGCATCACCCTTGTCTCGCGCTAACGCCGACGTACCACGCGCATTGAACCGCGATGAAGCCCCAAGGCGAACGCCAGGATCGGCGGAAAAACTTGATTTGCCGGATGCTGGGGCGGAACATAAGCATCGGCAAAAGTAACGAGGCCGAAAACTCATTCCCCCCACGTCGTGTTTGCGAAAAGCATTCTTCCCACAGATCATCTCGCAGTGACCGATCACGTTGAGGCGTTCACGAAACAGATTTGTGAAGTCATTGTAGGCAAGAATCAGGCAGTCAAGCTCGCGGTCGCCTGTTTGCTCGCGCGCGGCCATCTTCTAATTGAAGACATTCCGGGCGTGGGCAAGACGACGTTATCCCAAACGCTGGCGCGCTCGCTTGCGCTGGCCTTCCAGCGAATACAATTCACCAGCGACCTTTTGCCGGCTGATATCCTCGGCAATTCCATCTTCGATCGGGCCGAACAACGGTTCGTGTTTCATCGTGGTCCGCTGTTTTCGCAGGTAGTGCTGATCGATGAGGTGAATCGTGCCACAGCTAAAACACAGAGCGCATTGCTTGAAGCAATGGAAGAACACCGGATCTCTGTCGACGGCATGACATATGATTTGCCCGAACCGTTCTTTGTAGTCGCGACACAAAATCCACAACACGCAGTTGGTACGTTTCCTCTGCCAGAATCTCAGCTTGACCGTTTTCTCATGCGGATCGAGCTGGGTGTGCCGGACCGCAGCAGCGAGCGGGCCATGCTGCTGGGAATGGATCGACGCGAAATGCTGAAGGAGTTAAAACCGGTGATGAGTCCGCGAACTTTGATCGAGATCCAGGATAACGTGCGAAAGGTGCACGCCTCGCCGGCGTTGCTTGATTATCTGCAAGACTTGCTGGACGCCTCTCGACAACGACACAGCACGGGGCTGTCTCCACGCGCCGGGCTTGCTTTGCTCCACGCCTCGCAGGCTTGGGCACTGATGCAGGGACGTGAGATGGTTCTTCCCGAAGACATCCAGGCAGTGGGAGTTGCCGTCATGGCCCATCGCCTCGGACATGACTTGGAACGGTCCGGCCAAAGCGGACGAACCCTCGCTGATAGTCTGCTTCACACTGTGCCGGTCCCGTGAAAGCAGGGAAATTTCCGCTGGCCTATCCAACTGCAGGTTTCGGCGCGCTGCTGTTTATCCTTGGCGCCATGTGGTACGCGGCGTCGAGCCAAAACAGCCCGGCAATCTACCTGCTCTTATTTGCGCTGGTTTCAGTGTTTCTGGTCTCAATCCCGCACACGTTAATCAATCTCGCCGGTGTCACCCTGAGGGTTGAATCCGCCAAGCCAACTTTTGCAGGCGACGACGTCTGCTTGCCCGTTGAGATCATCAACAGCTCACGTGCGAAACGCTATGGAATCGAACTGATTCTGCCAGACATGAACAAGACACGTGAGCGCATCGACTGCATCCCTCGCGAGAGCGCCGCCCGTGTGACGGTTCGATTTCCAGCCATTCGCCGGGGGGAACATCCAATAAACGCATTAGACCTAACGACTTGTTACCCTCTTGGGTTTATGCAGGCATGGAAGAGATTTGCGCCGAAGCAGACGTATCTCGTGTATCCGATGCCAGCGGGAAATCCTCAGTTGCCGATAAGCAACTCCCGCTTCGCCGATAGCTGGACCCAGCAAGACACCGGCCCTGGCGACGACTTTGCAGGGATCCGTGCCTATATGCGCGGGGAATCCCAACGTCACATTGACTGGAAAGCCGTGGCGCGGGGGCAACCACTAATGACAAAACAGTTTGCCGCCGAAACCCGGGGCGCCGTCTACCTCGATTTTTTTGCGCTGAACTTTGCTGATGTCGAGCAAAGACTTTCACAGCTCACGCTGTGGGTGATTGAGGCTGAACGCGCGCGGCAACCCTACGGCCTTCGTCTTCCAGGTATCGAAATCTCTCCAACCGTTGGGCAATCCCATTTTCACCATTGCCTGCGCGCTTTGAGTCTATTTCGACCAACCGGGCACGATCATGAGTGACGCAAGGAGGTCGCTTAAGAGCGATACCAGTATCCCCCGGCGACCGCTGCTTTGGATGACGGCAGCGCTACTATTCACGTTACCTCCCTTCTTCGACTCGCTCACCATCTGGGTGCCACTGATATTTCTTCTCTCGCTGGGCCTGAAGTTTTGGATGGAACCCAGAGGTTACCGGCTTCGGTCCGCAGTTTTGAAACTGATACTCGTTGCGGCGGTCTTCACGACAATTTTTTTCAGTTACGATTCTGTTAGAGGCATTGAGGCAGGCGTTTCCCTCCTTGTGCTTCTTATGTCGCTGAAAATTCTTGAAGCGCACACCGCCCGCGAGTTCCGCGTCATGGTACTAATCGGATGGATGCTTTGTCTGTGCGGATTTTTTCTTTCCCAGGACTTTACGACTGCGGTTTGTCTCTTCACTGCATTTGCGCTGCTGGTGGTCGCACTGATCCAGTTTCATCGGGGAGCATCACCGGGCGCTGTCTGGCCTCCTATCGGCGTGGCGTGCAAACTCCTTCTTCAGGCCGCACCACTGGTGGTACTGTTTTTCCTGCTGTTCCCGCGCATCAACACCGGATTCTGGTTTGAACTGCGGCCCTTGCGCTCAGCAAACACCGGGTTTTCGGATCGCCTTTCGCCTGGAAGCATCGCCGCCCTCGCAAATTCTTCGCAGATCGCCTTCCGCGCGGAGTTTCCCGGAGGCAGTCCTCGACCGTTGGGTCCGATGTATTGGCGTGGGGTTGTCATGTGGCATTGCAACGGCATGGAATGGCAAGCTCCGCCCGCGCCTCGATCAAGATCTCCATCTGGCACCGTCGCCACCGCCAGCAACACCAAGGAAATTCACCAGCGGATCACGTTGGCTCCGCACGGGGCCCACTGGATGTTTGCACTTGACCGTCCAATCCAAGCGCCTCCCGGTGCGATGCTGGCACGCGGCGATTATCTCCGCAGCTTCCAACCGATTCGGAAAGCTCGGCGATATGATGTCATCTCTTCAGCATCGACCGGGCATGAAATCACGGCAAGGGAACGAACGGAAGCGCTCGAAGTTCCACCATCAGTTACTTCAAAAGTGCGAGAGCTGGCGCAATCCTGGACGGTGCAAAGTCCGGACCCCCGCGCCATTATAACCAGAGCGCTTCAATTCTTCCGGACACAAGGGTTCAGCTATTCGCTGACGCCAGGTGAATATGACAGTTTGGACGAATTCCTTTTCCGCCGTCGCGTGGGGTTCTGCGAACATTATGCTGCGAGCTTCGCTACCCTGATGCGTTTGGCGGGGATCCCCGCGCGGCTCGTGGTCGGCTACCTTGGTGGTGAATACAACGATCTAGGCAATTTCTTCCTGGTCCGGCAGGCGGACACGCACGCATGGTGTGAGGTTTGGCTTCCGGAAACCGGATGGACTCGAGTTGATCCAACCAGCGTGGTCGCGCCCGGAAGAGCCAGTCTCGATCTCACCTCGTTTTTGGAAACAAGCGTCAGTTCCGAAGAAATGCGAGGCCACAAGAACGCCTTGATAACGCAGTTCCTCCGATCGGCTGTTTTCACCAACATTCGCTTTCTCTGGCAGACACTGAGCTACCAATGGGACACACGGCTTATGGCGTTCGATGCCGACGTACAGGATGTCCTATTAACGTCGATGGGAATCGGCAGCCGCGGTTGGGCCTTTCTTGTTATGAAACTTCTACTCGTGGTGGTCGCACTCCTCGCACTTTATTTCGCATGGATGCAACTGCGAACACGCTCACGCGTGGACCGGGTGAAGGCGCTGTACGCCCGTTTTTGCCGGAAGATCGCCCGCCTCGGCGTCCCGCGCGATCCCTGTGAGGGCCCGTTGGATTTTGCACGGCGCGCCGCTCACTCGTTACCTAACGAATCTAACCGGATCAGGCAAATAACAGACACATACATCCTGCTACGCTACGCGCCACAACCTTCACCGGGAATGTTAAATAGATTCTCAACAGGAGTGAATACGTTTCGCGCGCGAAGCCGCCAATAATGACGTTGCGGTGCCCGGTCGTAAGCAATGGGCTTGCTCTTTCCTACTCGGCGAGATCGCTGTTAAAGCCGCAGGTCCGACCGTTGTCGCTACAGATATTCTTGCGGAATAGGGTGCTCGGCGGTCTCATGCTGCCAATAGACCGACAGGATCCACCAGCGTCTGCCATCATGAAACAATTGGAAGCTGTTAATGCCGCGCATGAAGGGGGCGGCATCGTTTGCATCATGGCGTGATTCGTAGGTGCTCCAAACATGAGCGATCCGGCCAAACTGTTCGGTTCGTCGCGCTACCTCGGTCTCGTAGAAACCTTTCTGCAACAGTGGTTCTACCCGCGCGATGTAAGCTTCGACATCCAGTATTTGCGGCTCGATAGCGACATCGTTACGACCGGGGACACTAGCGGTTGGAACCAGACGCGCGCCGGGGTAGAACAACGACCGCTCGCGATTCCAATCGCGTTTTTTTTCAGCGGCGCCGGAAATCACATCGTATGCGGCATCAATGATTGCGTCGATCGACTCGACGTCACGGGGATCAACTGGTTGCGACATAGGGCTTGGGAAGTTTGACTGTTGAATCGGGGCGACAGAGTTCAAGCACTTTCATTGCCGCGTTATGTCCCGGAATCCCGCTAACTGCACCGCCACGCAAGGCGCTCGAACCGCAAAGAAAGACATTTTCATATTCAGTCTCTACGCCCCAGGTACCAGCTTGCTCTTTACGTTGAGCGAAAGGAAACGTCGGCGCGGTTTGAAAAATGTTTCCATGATACATTCCCAGAGCGTCCTCAATGTCCACCGGGCTTTTGCTTTCGATACAAGGTGTTCCGTCGCTCGACTCCGCCAGGCAACTTTCCAGCGGCTCCTCCAACCATTGATTTATGCTCGCCAGATACCTCCTTTCCGCTTCCTGACGCATCGTTTCATTCGCTCGCGCAAACAAGCTCCACGGCGAATCCAGCCCGAAGAGTGTCATGGTATGGAAGCCCTGCTCGCGTAACTCCGGGGCGAGAATGCTGTTGTCTGTCAGGGTGTGGCAATAGATTTCACACGGTGTTTTTTCCGGCAACCTGCCGTCGGATGCCTCATCGTGGCTGGCAATCATTTGTTCGTAGCCTTCGTCGCTGTGAAAGGTGCCGCAAAACGCTTCACTCGCAGGACTCTTTCTTGCCTTTAGCTTTGGCAGGCGATTTAATAGCATGTTGATCTTGAAAACGGATCCTTCGTCCGTGCGATCCAGCTCAAAGAAACGCCCCGTATACTTCGCCAGCAAGTTCCGACCAAAGTTCACCAGAAGGAATTGCGCTTCGACTGTCTCCTCTTTTCCGTTCACCTGAAACTGCACGGTGCGCGTTTTGCCAGTAACGTTTAGTGCCTGGAGTTGAACGTTCGTAAGCACTGTGGCGCCTGCCCCGCACGCTGCACGCTCCAGTTCGGACGAGACTGCTCCCATTCCGCCTACCGGCACCTTCCATTCGCCTGTTTTATTGCCTATCAGGTGATAAAGAAAACAGCGATTCTGCAGAAGCGAAGGATCGTGGGGATACGTCAGAACACCGATCTTTGCATCCGTGAACACCAGGCCGCGCACCAGATCGTCCCGCAGATAGCGTTCGATCGCGGTCCCCAACGGTTCCTCAGCCAAACTGCGCCACGATTCGCGCGATACTTCATCCACATTGAATCGGCGAGCCATCTCTTCCCTGGAAACCAGCGGCTCGAGCATCGAGTCCCACACGCGCTCGGCAAATACGTGCGGCAATGCGTAAAAACTCTTCAGCGCGTTGTACTCGGTGTCGTTTCCGGTCAGTTCAAACATCGACCTGCGACTCACTTCGTCGTCAACGTTGCTCATAAGCAGCGCGCCGTGATGTCCGTGATTTACGTATGGCGTGCACGAGGCCACCGCGCGGCGGCGCAGTTCCACCTTCAAGCCCAGGTCGCGAATAATCTTCTGCGGGAGCAGACTCACAAGATATGCGTAACGCGACAAGCGGACGTCATAATCGGGAAAAACCTGCGCCGAAGTCGCCGCTCCGCCGACGTAATCATTTTTTTCCAGCAACAGCACACTCAACCCGGCGCGTCCGAGATAAGCCGCGGCCACCAGCCCGTTATGACCCGCACCTAAAACCACAACATCATATCTATTCTTGATTGCGCTCATGCTCGTGCTGTCGCTCGATTATTGCTCGTCGCTGGCATGGTATTGGCTTCACATGAAACATCAAACCTTCTAAATCAATCACCAACCGTGAGCGCGTTCGAGTATCTCTCAGTACTTATCTCAATCGTTCTCGCACTGGGGATGACACGTGTGCTGGCCGGCGTCGGAGAAATGCTTCTGGCGCGAATGCATCGACGCATTTACTGGGTGCATGCGATTTGGATTCTCAACCTTTTTATTTATCTCGTCGTGGCGTGGTGGATTTTCTACCGCTGGCGCAACCAACGGGAATGGACGTTTTTGCTCTTCGTCTTCGTCCTCATCTCGCCCACGGTTTTGTATCTGGCTTCAATGCTTCTTTTTCCACGCGAAGGTACCGCTGATGAATCAATCGATTACAAAGCGCACTACTACGCCAACCACCGCGCTTTCTTCGCGATCTTCAGCATGTTTACCGTGGTTGACGTCGCTGACACGCTGCTGAAAGGAATCCCGCACTTTCTCGCCTTAGGAAAAACATACATCATCAGCAGCCTGCTCTATTTTGTTGGGATGGTGACAGCCGCGGTCACCCGAAACGAACGTTATCACCAGTTCTATGCTGTTTTCTTTCTCGTCCAAACGATCGTGATCAGCTTTGTCCTTTTCCAGATTCTTGTTTGAGACATGGGCCGAAACAATCACGTGCGAAGTCATTGGAGCTGAATCACAGCGCCAACCAAATGAGGCCTTCTGCGGTGCGGGTCGGAGCACATTTCGCAGATCGTACGCCGGCAAAAAAATAGAGAAATGAGCTCCATCGTGTGGACAAATGTGGTTATAATTGGAGATCGGTTTTTCTGGCTGACGCGATGAGAATGTCATTCCTTCAAAAATGCACGATTGCGCTGATCGGCATCGCGATCCTGGGTGGTG